>CAKSEI010000001.1 GCA_934446285.1 uncultured Eubacteriales bacterium
GGTTATGCTAAGGCGTTCCTTATACAAATCCTTATTCAAAAGTTTTTGCCGAGCTTTTTCGGGAAAGCTCGAGCGTTACTTATTCAAAAGCCTCTGTCGAGGCGGCGAAGAGACACTGCCTCAAGGATGTGCTCCTCCGTTATCTCCTCGCTGCCCGCGAGATCCGCTATCGTGCGCGCGACGCGCAGCAGTCTGTCATACCCGCGTCCCGACAGCCCGAGGCTGTCGTATGCACGGCGTAATAACTCCGCCGCCGCCTCTCCGAGGGCGCAGTATTTACGTACCTGCGGTGAGGTAAGCGCCGCATTGCAGGTAATATCGGGGTCGCCTCCCTCCGCGTAGCGGCGCAGCGCAAACTCCCGCGCGGCACGCACTCGCTCGCGTATAACCGCACTGCTCTCACCCAGCTTCTTATCCGATAACTCTTCATAAGTAAGCGAGCGCACCTCGACATGCATATCTATCCTGTCCATGAGAGGTCCCGATACGCGCGACATATATTGCTGCCGCGACTGCGGCGAGCAGGTACACTTCTTCGTCGGGTGTCCGTAGTAGCCGCACTTACACGGGTTCATGGCGCATACGAGCGTAAATCGGCTCGGATATGTCGCGGAGCCGGACATGCGCGTGACAGTTATACTCCCGTCCTCGAGCGGCTGTCGCAGCACCTCGGTTACCTGCTTTGAATACTCGGGCAATTCGTCAAGAAAAAGCACGCCGTTATGCGCAAGGCTCACCTCTCCCGGGCGTATATTCCCGCTGCCGCCGCCCGCCATGGCGGCACAAGTCGCCGTATGGTGCGGAGCGCGGAAGGGGCGCTTCGACACAAGTGAAGAGTGCGGCGGGAGTATTCCCGCGACGGAATGAATTTTTGTCGTCTCAAGCGCCTCGCCGAATGTCATCGGCGGCAATATCCCCGGGATACGGCGGGCGAGCATACTCTTGCCCGTGCCGGGAGGGCCTATGAGAAGTATATTATGCCCGCCCGCAGCGGCTATCTCCACGGCGCGTTTCGCAAACTCCTGACCGCGCACATCGGCAAAGTCCGCGCACACCTCCTCCGCGGCGCTGATAAAATCGTCGGGGTCAAAGCGGGCACGCTCAAGGCTGCTCTTACCCTGAAGATGCTCGACAAGCGAGCGCACATCGGGCACGCCGTAAACGTCTATGCCGTCGACGACCGCCGCCTCCTCCGCGTTCTCGCACGGGACGTAAGCTGTATGTCTGCCCGCGTCGCGCGCGGCGATAACACGGCAGAGCACGCCGTTCACCGCCCTTACCTCGCCCGAGAGCGACAGCTCACCTATAAACGTGCTGTCCGCGATACTCCCGCCCTCAAGCACACCCGTGCCCGCGAGCAGCGCCATAAGCACGGCAAGGTCATATGCCGTACCCTCCTTGCGTTTGTCTGCGGGCGCGAGATTTATTATAACCGCCGTATCGGGAAAGGTAAATCCGGAATTTAAGCAGGCGGAGCGCACACGCTCCTTTGCCTCCTTTACCGCCGCATCGGGCAGTCCGACCATCTCAAACTGAAAAAGCCTGTTCTGCAAATCGCATTCCACGGTTATCTCGTACCCGTCCGCACCCGTAAGCCCGGCGGAATAAGCCCTGCTTATCATTTTTCCCTCCGAAATATATAAAAAAGAAAGGCCGCGCCGCGACCTTTCCGCTTTCTTCCGTTTATCTTGATATAAGATATGCGGTGTTGTACAAGTCCTTGAAGGCCGCCGATTTTGCCGCGCAAAAGTCGCGCATTTCCTTAATCTGCTGCTCGGTGAACCGGTCGAGGTCACCGTCCTTCAGCTTGCCCTTATACATTCTGTCAAGAGCGAGCGCATAGCCTATATCGACTGAGCATATCTTATCAGCCTGCATACATACGACCTTGTTGCTCTCACCCTCGAGCAGAAGGTCAACCGCCTCCTTGCCCATAGTCGAGGCAAGGACTCTGTCGCGCAGAGTAGGTGAGCCGCCGCGAACGACATGCGCAAGGCGTGCGAACTTCGTCTCGATACCCGTCTTTTCCTCAAAGCGCTTTGCAAAAGGCTCGGCAAAGCCCTCACAGCCCTCTGCAACGATGACTATAAAGTTACGCTTGCCTCTCTTCTTGCTCTCTATAACACCTGCAATAGCCGCATCCTCATCAAAGTTTATCTCGTCGACGACGATAATTGACGCGCCGACGGCGACACCCGTATTGAGGGCGATATATCCCGCGTTCCTGCCCATGACCTCAACGACGTCGCAGCGCGCGTGCGACTCGCACGTATCGCGCAGGCGGTCAACCATGGACACGACCGTATTCATTGCCGTGTCATAGCCGATGGAATAATCGGTCGCTGTGATATCGTTATCTATCGTTCCCGGCAGACCTATACAGGGAATGCCGCGCAGAGTAAGGTCGGTAGCCCCCCTGAAAGTGCCGTCGCCGCCTATTGCGACTATACCGTCTATCTGATTTTCCTCGCAGGTCTTTACGGCGCGAGCCATACCCTCCTCGGTCTTGAACTCGGGCGAACGCGCCGAATAAAGCACGGTACCGCCGAGGTTTATAATATTGGAAACATCACGCTCTCCGAACAGCTTGAGGTTGCCCTCCATCAGTCCCTTATAGCCCTCATATATACCGAATACCTCAACTCCGTTTGCAAGAGCGGCGCGGGTAACGGCACGCACGGTGGCATTCATGCCGGGGGCATCTCCGCCCGAGGTGAGAACGCCGATTCTTCTGAATTTCTTTGTCATTTCGGTTTTCTCCGTTTTTTCTTGTCATTTATTTATACCTTATAATGATACCTCAAAATAAATGAAAAATCAATAGCGGAGCGAAAAAAACTATCTTATCTTTTCATTTGCCTTACAAATACCGCAACAGCAGATGCAAATATCGCGGCGGAATAAAGGAATATCGGGACAAACGAACGGGCAGCGCCCGCAATATCGCACGTAAGCGCTGCGCGTCCCGCCTCGACGCAGTGTACAAACGGCAGCGCATATGCAATTTTCTCAAACGCACCGCCGACAAGCGAGAGGTCGAACCATATCCCCGACAGCCACGCACTGAGATTTGTCACGAGAGCACCGCATATACCGCCCGCCTGCCTTACGTTAAGCAGACTCCCGAAGAGCAGTCCCATCGATATAAAGAGCAGCGCCGCGGGAATATTCGATAGGAGCATAACTGCAATGCCGACGGACAGGTGAAGTCCGAGGGGAAGAGCGACAAGACATATGAGCGCGCCCTGAAGAAGTGCTATCGGTAGCAGCGGCAGCGCATATCCCGCGATAAAGCCGGGTGCGGTAAGGGGCGTGGTATAAAGACGGGTGAGGAATGCGGACCCGCGATCCTTTGCTATAAGCTGCGCCGCGAAAAGTGTGATAAACGACAGCCCGAAAACACAAATGCCGGGCGTCAGCCTCTCTGTCTCAAAAAGCTCAACGGGCACGCTCCTCTGAATAGCCGACAGCAGAATAAGCAGCACGACGGGAAAGCAAAGCCCGAAGAAAAGGGTTATCGGGTCGCGTAATATTTCCTTTGTATTACGGCGGGCAAAAGCCAAAGTCTTCATTTTTTCTCCTCCGTTACGATTGAAATAAATGCATCCTCGAATTTTCCTTTTCCCGTGAGCCTCTTAAGCTCCTCCGCACTGCCCGCTGCCGCCATGCGCCCGCCCTTCATTATGCCTATCCTGTCGGCGAGGTGCTCCGCCTCCTCCATGTAGTGAGTCGTGAATATAACGGTAGCGCTCCCGTTCAAGGCTTTCAGCGCCTCCCACAGCTCCGCTCGTGCGATAACGTCAAGGCCTATCGTCGGCTCGTCGAGAAAGAGAACGCGCGGCGAGTTTATCAGTGCCATGGCAATGCTCAGTCTGCGGCAGTATCCGCCCGAAAGTCTGCCCGACTTTTTCCCCGCGACATCCGTAAGGGACAGGCGCTCGAGCGTATCCGCAACAGTCGTGCGGCGCTGCCCGCCGCGAATGCCGTGCAGAGCGCACATAAGCTCAAGATTTTCCTTTACCGAGAGCTGCGGAGCGGTGGCAGTCTGCTGTGGGCAAAGCCCGATTATTTTCTTCACCTCGCCGCCCTCGCGCCTCACGCTGTGACCGAAAACAAGCGCGTCGCCGTCCGTCGGGCGCACAAGGCAGGAGAGCATACCGACCGTCGTGCTCTTGCCCGCGCCGTTCACGCCCGCAAGGCAGAATATCTCGCCCGCGTTTATTTTTAAGTCAAGCGAATCAACGGCGGTAAGCCCGCCGTATTTTTTTGTCAAAGCCTTTGTTTCTATGGCATACATGGTTTTTCGCCTTTCACATATTAGGTAACATAAGTTGCACTACGTTTGTTGCTTTATTATACACCCGCCGCGCGGCGCTGTCAATACGCCGACGGTACAAAATGAAAAAACCGTCCGGAGATAAATCGGACGGCGGAGGAGCGGAATTTTCGGCGCGGGTGAAAACGGATTGAAGGCGGTGTCGGTTGGGGGTATTTTAATACGCGCGCTGTTCGGTGAGGGTTATGCAATATCGGTTGGAGTTTCAGTCGAGCGTGGGGTTGGGTCATGCTTATTTTTTCGGTTGTGCAAGGCGTTTCTGCATAACAATCCCTCCGTCACGGCCTCGCCCGCCTCCCTTTACCGGGGGGAGGCTTGGGATAGCTAAAACTTTTAAAGCAAGCGAGGACGGATTAAAAGCGATATGCGGTCGGGTAATAGCTTTCAGCAAACTGCGGAACAAGGTGTCAGTATGTCGAAAAGCTTTTGATATCCTTTGCGGTCGGGCGATTATATATATTTGTCCCTGCATAAAAGCTTTTGCGCCGCTTTTTCACGACAAGCGACAATATTTGTTCGTGAACAAAATCAATGAAAAACCCTCGGCGAGGGTTTTTCCTCTTCCGCGCGCAGCGCGAAATTCACGAGCTTTCCCGAAAAAGCTCGGCAAAAACTTCAAAAACAGGGGTATACTAAAGTTTTTCGCTTGCTGAAAAATCATGTGTCTGCAAAAGTTTTTGCGTCGCTTTTCACGAAAAGCGACCGGCGGCGATTAAAGGCTCTGCCTTAAAATCCACGAGCCTTTAAAAAGGCTCGACCCAAACTTTTAATAAGGGGACAGGTGAGAGCGTTTCCTATACAAAAGCATTAATGACTTTCGATGGCTGAGAAAAGATAAGGCATTCCTTATTCAAAGGTTTTTGCCAAGCTTTATTAAAAAAGCTTGCCCGAGTTTTTTATAAAAAGCTCGGGCGGGATATTATGTCTAAGTACCTGATGTCCTTACCGGCGAGAAACCGTTCGCACTCGGGCAGCGGCAGCACGCGCGAATAGTAAAAGCCCTGCAGCATGTCGCAGCCCATGCTTTTTATGTCCTCCTGCTGTTCCTTTGTCTCTATGCCCTCGCATATGACCCGGGCGCCAGTATTGTGTACGAGCGCGATGATATCGCGCAGTATCCTGTGCCTGCGCTCCGAGGTCAGACGCGAGGTGAAGCTGTGCTCTATCTTCACTATGTCGATATCATTTGAGTACAGGTCGGCAAGAGACGAAAAGCCCGTGCCCATATCGTCTATGGCAATGCCGAAGCCCATCGCCTTGCAGCGGCGTATATTCTCCGCCGTCTCCTCCGAGTCGGGCGACAGCGTGTCCTCGGTTATCTCTATAACAAGACGGCTGTGCTCAAAGGTGTATTTTTCCGAAATTTCCTTTATCCTGTCCGAAAAATCCGCACAGGATATCGACATGCGCGTGAAATTGCACGCGATGAAAAGACACGCGAGCGGCGACTCGCTCCACCTCTCAAGCTGCGCGCATACCCCCTCGAAAACGGCGTAGTCGTGCGCTACTATCTTTCCCGAATCCTTTAACAGCCCTATATACTCATGCGGGCGCAGAAGTCCGTACTCCGGATGCTGCCAACGCGACAGTGCCTCCGCGCCGCATATGGCGGACGAGGCACTCTCGGTTATAAACTGCATATAAATCTTAAATTCTCCACGGCGTACCGCTTCGGAGGCGTGAGCGCGCAGAGCGGTATTTCTCTTCGCAAGAGCGGCACCGTCGCCCGTTTCCGCTATAAACGAAACGCCCGACTCACGCGCGTGTAGGCAGCCCTGTTTTGCCGCATAAAGCGCACTCTCGGCGCCGCAGTCGGGTCTGTCGGCGAGCCTGCAGACACCCGCGGAGAAGAGCGACGACCACTCGCCGTCAAAATCCGCGAGATACGAATTCAATCCGTCTACTGCCGCTTTTACTCTCTCCTCAACCTCAGTGACGTCTCCCGCCTGAAAAGCAAGGGCGAATGCCCCGTCGGTCACACGCGACAGATACTCGGCTGAGCACACACGGGCATTCAGGTCGCTTGCCGCATATCTCTGTATATCCTCGCACACCTCTGCACCGAAATGCCGCTCGGCACGCGAATAATCAAAGGCTATATAGGCAACAGAATAGAGGCTGCGCGCCTGACCCGAGATAAACGCGTCAAATGTATATGCATAGTAAGCGGCGCTTCCTACCCCCGTAAGATGGTCGGTCATATCCTCTTTTCTTGCCTTCTTTCTCCTGCACAGCGTGAAAATCAACACGCATACAAGCGAGAGTAAAAGTCCGCCGGCAAAGGCAAGGACGCAGAAAAGAGCAGCCGTGCGGCTGTCCGTCCGCCGCTCGCCCGCATACGAGAGAATTATCCCGTTCTTCTCCTCCTCGAAAATGCTCTCTATCGCCTCGCGCAGCTCTTCTGCACTCTCCCGCGGCATGAGGTCTGTAAAGCATATCGAAAAAACTTTTTTCTCCCCGTCCTCTGTCACGGTGTATACGGGAAAAGAGTCCGCGACGGAGGCTTCAACCCCGTCTGCGGCAGTCACAAGCTCAACCTGCCTGTTGTCCGCAAGCTCAGCCTGTCTGTTTTCCCCGCCGGCATAAATATAAGTAAAGCGAAAATCCGTCTGCTCTTCCGCACGCGCAAGCATATCGGGTATAAGCCCCCTGTACTCGCCCGCCTCGCGGTCATAATACTCTATCGGATAATTATCGGGGTTTCCCGCGACCAAAAGCGCGCCCGCCTCACCGCCGCCGCTCTTGTCCGCCGTGACAGCCCGTGCGGGCACAGGGTAAACGGCGGCAACGCACATTAAGAGGGAGAGAACGCCGACAATCGTGCCCGCCGCCTTTCCCGCTCTCATCTGCCGCTCCGCTTGCCGCAGGACAGAGCCTCGCTTATACGGCGCAGTATATTCTTAACCGCACACGGCTCTTCCTTTTTATCTTTCACCGTCCCGCCGCCTTTTCTGCCCGTCGGGCTTTCCCGTCTCTGCGCTCGTGCTCTCTCAAGCTCCGTGCTCAAGCGATCTATCTGAGCGCGCCGGTCATCAAGCTCTTTTTTTAACTCTGAAAGTTTCTCGTTTGCCTCAGCCGTTCTCTTCTCCGCGCCGTCAAGCTGCTCACGGGCGCTCTCAAGCTCCTTTTTCAAGGCATCATTCTCGGTGCGCAGCATTACGTTCTCGGAATCAAGTGCGGCGTTCTTTTCGCTCAGAGCCGCGCACTTCTCCTCCGACTCCTTTTTCTGCCCCTCGAGCTTGTATGCAAACTCGTTATTTAGCTCCGATATGTACTCAAACACGCTGCGCTTTTTTAATCCGAAAAAGCCCGTCTTAAGATCCTTTAATTCCATTTTTACCAACCCCTTATTTGAAGTTTATCTTTTTTCGCTCTATTCTGCCCCACTGCATTTTCTTCTTTCTGTACCCGAAAAGCGCCGTCGCGCGCACCCACGCAAGCACGAAACGCAGACAGGTTATCTCAAAAACGCATAAAAGGCATGCCTTCAGAGCGTCGGAGACGGTCACGCGCAGGTTCGCCGTGTACATTCGCGAGAAAAACGCGGTGAGCGACAGCACGCTGCCGAAAAACGCGTATACGGCAAAGAAAAGTATCATAAACGGCACGTTTATAAGGTCGAGCGCCCACGCGAGCACCATGGTGAATACGCCGAAAATCTCAATGAACGGCGAGAGCAGCTCGTATACGAGAAAATACAGGTATGATATCAGGCTTACCGCCCCGAACTTCGGATTGAAGAACATCCTGCGGTGGCGGGTCATACTCTGAAAAAGTCCTATATGCCATCTCTTGCGCTGCTTCATAAGGTCGCGCAGCCGTTCGGGTGCCTGCGTCCAGCATACCGCATCCGTAGCGTATGCTATAGTATAGTCAATGTTATTTACATTGCAATATTCGTGCAGCTTGACGACAAGCTCCATATCCTCGCCCATCGTTTTGCTGTTATAGCCGCCCGCGGCGATGACAACATCCTTCTTAAAAAGCCCGAATGCGCCCGATATGATAAGCGAGCCGTTGAATTTGTCAAAAAGAATTCTCGACGCAAGAAAAGAGCGATCGTACTCAAGTACCTGCATACAAGCGAGAATATTTCGCGGCAGGCGGTACTTCTTTACCCTGCACCTCTCAAGCTCAACATCGTTCGACAGCCGCACAAGCCCGCCGACGGCAACGGTATTTTCCCGCTCAAGCACCGGCTCGGTTATTTTTTTCAGAGAGTCGTACTGCAGCACGGAATCTGCATCCATGCATATAAAATACGGATAATTTGCCGCGTTTATTCCCATATTAAGCGCGTCTGCCTTTCCGCCGTTCTTTTTGCGTATGACGGTCAGCGGCACTTTCGTATCATGCGTCTCGTAAATAAATTCCTCGGGCCGGCAGTCTATCTGCCGCCTCAGCGGTCTGTGCACCGCATGCATTGAAAAGGCTTCTATCAGAGCGGATGACGTGCCGTCCGTCGAGCCGTCGTCAACGACTATTATCTCATAGAGCCTGTAGTCAAGGCTGAGCAGGCTCTTCACCGTCTCGACGACCGTTATCTCCTCATTGTGCGCGGGCACGACGACGGATATCGGGATGAAATAATCGCTCTTCAGGTAATTTTCAAGCCTCTTCTGCCTGTGCTTACGGTACAACTCCGACGAGCCGACGACAACCGAGAGAAAGAGAAATGTCGAATAGCCGAGCATATATATAACGAAAAATACACCCACTCCGCGAAGAAAGAAATCTATAAAATTCATCATGTCCGTGCCCCCTGCGCGATACGCGCACGCTCGAGACGGTATCTTAGCATCTCGCTCGCGTATCTGTCCTTTCCGTCTATTACGTCGGCGAGCTTCTCGTATGTAAAGCCCTGACGATCAAGGCTGTCCGCAGAATTCAATCGGATATACCAGTTTGGGCTGTAGAGATTTTGCTTTAACCTCTCCTCCGTTTTTTCTCCGGGATAGGCGGCGAGGGCACTCGATGCTATCGCGGCGTACTCCCACCTTGCCGCGTCAGTGCACTCGGCAAGGGACAGAATATAATCCCGCGCCTCCTCAAGCGGGAACTTCCCGAGGTATCTTATACATGCGTATCTCACTTCGTCGTCGCGCGTCCCGTCGCGCAGCAGTCCGTAAGCAAAGCAGCCGTAACCTGAGTCGCAAAAGCGCAGATAATTTAAAAGCACCACCTGCATTGATGGGGAGAAGCCGTCAAAGCCCGCCGTGATTTTCCCGTTAAGCTCGCGTGCGCTGCCCGCGAAGTTGAGCAGTCCGTCGGAGAGCATCTTACCGTGGTAAAAGTCGGATGAAGAGTCTATCACCGTCAGAGCCTCCATGATACAGTCGGCGTCACCCGTGGTATAGAGCGCCTGCATGGCGTTCTCTCTGCAATAAATGCTCGGCGAGTGCAGCATGGATATGAGCGTCCCCGTGATGCTCGGGAAAGGTCGGTGCGCGATGAGCCTGTATTTCTTTATAATATAAGGAAAATAAGCCGCCTCTATGCCGCCCCTGCCGCTGTAATATGCGGTAAGGGCTATTATCACGCTGTCAAGTGAATAGAGATAGTCACGCGTGCGCCCCGCATTCTCTATGTACATAGGCTCAAGCATTTTATCAAATGCTATCATATTCCCGACGCGGCGCAGCTTGCGCATCATATATTTTAAGTGCTTTTCGTCCGCTCCCGCTCTCTCTATCTGCGCCCGAACATGTCTCTCAAGCCCGGCGCTCACCCTCTCCGTGCGAACGTCGCGCCGCTTTAAGACTACGGCGTGCACGATATTGAAGACTATCATGGACAGGCACACGGCAAGATATACGTATAAGAGGATTTCTACTTTCATTTGCCGCTCCAAAGCTCCCGTAAAATATAATATGAGCTTTTCAGTCTCTCGTGGCTCGTCACCTTATTGCCCCAGCCCTTAAGCGCTACGGGAAACATTTCGCATCTGCCGCTCCGCCCCGCAGAACCTATATAGAGACTGTCTATCGTGATATACTCGACCCCGTAGTTGCCGTCGTAATAATCATCGTGAACCGACATACGCGACGGGTCGGCGAAATTGAGCAGCTGCCACGGCAGCTTTATCTCGACGCTGTCCCCCGAGAACATGAAGTCCGCAAGAGAATTGAAATCCGCGCTTTCGGGATTGGCGTTGCCGTAGGTGAGCTTGCCCGTTTCAAAGACCTCGGCGGTCGCGCCCATGTCGTTGTAAATAAGCGGGGTCGCCGTCTGCAGTATCATATCGATATTGACAAAGCGCGGCGAGGTGAGCGACGGGATGTTTTCCTTTATGTATGTATCGAAATTATATACATTCACCGAATATGTCGAACGCAGCGACTCGTATCTCTCCTGAACGGTCAGACGGCTGTTATCCCTGCCGTCGATTATGAGTAAGAAGTCGGCGGCGCGCGAAAATTTCACTTCGTAGTCCTCGCTGTAGGTGCTTCCGCTTTTCGGCGTTGAGTCTATCGGGAGCAGCAGCCGCTCACTCTCGAGCTGCACGCCCTCTTTTTTTATCATAAAATATATAAATTTCTCATCGTATTTCGCCGAAAAGGTCATGCCGTCCGAGCGCCCGACAACGTCCTCCTCCGTCCACTCGGAAAGGTCGCCGTCGACGTAGCACACCGACTTTTCCTTACCGGGGTCAAAGGAAAGAAGTCCGAAATACTGCTCGTTGGTCTGATAGTCCGACCAATACGGCGTGCGCTTGAGATTTACCGCGTACATTGTGTTCCACGTGCGCTTGAACCACTCGTCCTGCCATGTGAAAACACAGCACCCCGCGCAGCCCGCCGCCATGATGTCCTCATAGCATTCGACAAGAGCCTGACCCTGCTCGCTCTCGGACATATTACCCTGGTTTCGTCCGGTGTTTCTGTCGCGCTGCGCCATGCCCCTGCCCGTCGATACGCCGAACTCGGATATGACAACGGGCATGGTATGGTGCTTTGTCAAAAGCGAGAGATACGCCCTGTATGTGTTAAACTCCCCGTCCCCGTTTATAAACTCCGTGAGGTCGGTTATGCCGAACATGGCGAAATTCTCTACATAACTGAGATAATCGGGATAGTATGGGTAGACGTGATACGATGCGAACTGACCCGAGAGAAAGCTCTCGGTCGTCTTTATATGCTCGACGTCCACCGCGGCGCACTTCATGAAATAGTCGCGCACCTTTTCGGGATAGTCAAAAGGGTCTGTCGTAGGCCAGTTTGAAAAGGCGACGATGCGCTGCTCCTTATACCTCTTCGTCTCGTACTCTATTACCTTGTCCCCGACGTGCGCGAGCATGGCTTCAAAGGGGGTCGCATCCTCTGAGGTGTACATATATTTCCCTCTGTAGGAGTTGCGTGCGGGGTCGGCGCTGTATTTCTCGTCCGTGTATACGACCGTCACGTCCTCCCACTCGACGCCGAGGATGTAGCCTATTACCCACGGGGATATATCCTTCAGATACGAGCCGTGACCCGCCGACGCCATGCGCCCGAGAGAGAGCTTTTTATTGCCGTGGATAACGTCTATCATTATCTTGCAGTTGTCAAGAAAGGTATCGAAAAAGTCGCTGTCATAGGCGTCCCTCGACGAATTCTGCACATAGTCATTCACCCACACGCCGTGAATAAGATAGAGCGGGTCGGGATTGTCCTTATTGAATTCGTAGAAAGCCTTGTAGAAGGTATCGTTCTGCACGGTATATATACGCAGGGTATTCGCGCCCATCTCCTTCATCTCGGCAAACCAGCGCTTGTATGTTTGCCCGTCCACGGCGAAATCCGTCGACCACTCTCCCGGCTCGCCCGAGCCCATGTTCACGCCCTTTATCTCAAAGGGCTGCCATGAGTCGCCGTCTTTTATGTAAATCTGCTCCGCATCGGTTTTTACCGCTGTCGTGACGGCTTTGCCCGGGTGAAAATCTATATAAAGACCGCCGCGGTAGTAGGCGGTGTCGAGCGCGAGATATACGGCTATGACTATGCACACGACAATAATAAACTTCTTCATGCCGCCTCCTTAGTTCGCATTCTCGACAAATTTCTTTATCTTGCTCTCCGCCGAATACTGGCGCAGACTCTCAATATTTTCATCCATCCACTCTCCGCGCTCTGCGATAAAACTCTTCAGACTCTCTATCGCCTCATCATATGAGCGCGGATTTCGCCACGCGGGGGAGAGCACGTCGTTTTCCTTCTCAAAAGTATATCCCCACTTCTCAAAGTTGCGCTCAACGGCAGGTCCCAGATAGTCTATGCAGGAGTCTATATAGTCGTATAAAAATTCTTCGCTGAAAAATGTCCCACGCAGCTCACGGTAACGCTTTATGAGTGCGTCGGTGAAGTCCTCATCCTTTATCAGCATGACGTACCAGAGGCAGTTCTGCATTTCAAAATTATTCGGCATCATCTTCGACTCCTGGTAGTTGTCGCACGCAGAGTTGAAGTCCCATATGCACATGCGGAATTTACCGCTTATATCCTTATAGATATAGGTCGAGAGCCAGCCCGCGTCGTAGTTGCATGTAAATTCGTTTATAAGAAAATAGTCGACAAATGACTGAGTATCTATGTACGTGTCATACCCGTCGCCCGGGTTGTCGAAATCGTAGGAATAGAGCGCTTTCTCAAAATCGGAGAAATCCTGACGGATCTCCTCGGCGAGCGCCGGGGTGCTCTTCCCCGAGCCGGGGTAAACGAGGTCGATTATATTCTTTGTGCGCAGGGAGTATTTTGAAAATGTGCGCAGATTTTTCTGCGGATTTGCTGCTCCGCGGTCAAGGCGCAGTACGTACCCCGAGAAGGAATTATTCTTCACGTCCACCGACATGCTTAACCGCGCACCGTCCTGCCCCGCCGTTATGCTTTCGCAGAGAACGTACAGCCCCATGTACTCGCCGTTTACCGTCACCTCGCAGAAGCGGACGTTCGGTGCCCAGTCCATTATCCCGCCCGCGATATTGTACCACATATAGTTTCGCATAAGGCTCTTGTCAATAAAAGGTCCGTGCAGCACCCAGTCGGCGTGTGCGTCCATGCCGAGCATACTCTGTGCCCTGTCCGTGCCGTCGGAATTTATGAGATTGACGGCATATCCCGGCTTGTCAAAGGTACGGGAAGAATTTCCCCTTATGTGAATTGTTATCTCCGATGTAAGAGTCGGGGTGTCGGTCGGGTGATTGTATTTTTCCTCGCTGTCAAAGGTCGAAATCCTGCCTCTTATCCTGTCGCTGCCGTCGGCGGCGGTCGTGTAGCCCGTGACCTTGCCCTTTTCGTCCGTTATCGCCTTGCCGGGTATAGTCTCCTGAGTCTCTATGCTTATCACGGGAAGGTGGGTACACAGCTCGCCCTCGGAGTGCCGGGTAGTGCACGCCTGCTTTGCGGGGGCATCTTTATGCTGCTCATATCTGCCCTTATCCGCATTTCCGAATATCATCTGCCAATCAAGCAGCCCGACAAGCAGAGCTCCGCAGAGTGCGGCAAGTCCTATCGCCTTATATTTCATGTGTACCTCCTCCCGTTTTTTTAAAAACTTTTTATCTCTCGTCGTGATCCTGCGCCTCGTCGAGGTAGCTCGAGAGCGGTGTACCCGTCATGCGCGGAAGTCTGCGCAGCACGGCGGACCTCGGGTTCGCGCCCGCACCGTAGACAAAATAATTTGAAAGAGTCTTGCGCTCCGCTGGGTCGTCCCCGCCGAGCAGCAGCTTATAGCCTGCCCTTACCCACGCCCTGTCCGCCGTCACCGTGCGTTTTGAATAAGGATATGCCATGGCTCGTGTAGTCTTTCCGATATGCTCGCGCATATTGCCGTTAAACGCAGCGAAATCCGCCTGAGCCGCAGGCAGAAACGTATCAAAGGTATCGTCGGGCGCGGTGTTCGCTCCCTGACGGTTTTCATGCGAAAAGACGTGCATGGATTGAGTATGGCTTATCATCTCGACCGCGCCCGTCTCCGACATCTCCGCTATCTCGCTCCACGTGCAGAAGGGAGCGGCGCTCTTATCCCTTGCCTCGGTATTGTCCGTGGCGGAGTCTATCTCATACCCGATAAGCGCAAGCGACATGGTCATACCGTATTTCTTCAACAACGGATATGCATTTTTATACACTCCGTATTTGCCGTCGTCGGCGGTAAGAAGTATAGGTCGCGCCGGCAGCTCGGCTTTTCCCTCCATGGCATCAATCAGCTGCTCAGCCGTCACGGTCGTATAGCCGCTGCTCTTTAACCATATAAGGTCTTCTTCAAATTCGCTCTGCCATATGGCATATTCATCAAAGGCTATGCCCGAGGCGATATCCTCCTCCGTTACGAACTCATGATACATTATAACGGGCACGCGAAAGACCGAGCGCGCATTTCTGCCCGTCGGCACGGGGCTTGATGCGGCGGAGCGTTCCTCTCCGCGCACGGCGCTTACCCTATAGTAATATTCGTCTCCGTAGGCCTCCTCATCGTAAAAGACATTATCCTCCGTGCTGCCCGCCGTCTCGTATGTTCCGTCCACGTCAGGGCAGCGCTCGACCTCATAGGTGCAGTCCTTATCGGGGGAAGAAATCATTACGGCGTTCGTATACCTGTCCATCTTCGTCACCGACGTTATCGAGGGAACGGAAAGCACGGCGGCAGGGCTCTCGTTATCCGCGTAAATATACACCGCGCCCGAGACCGCACCGTCCGATTCGTTTTTTCCCGCAACGGCGCAGACCTTATATACGTAGGTCATACCGCCCTTTACGCAGGAGTCGGTATACTCGCCCGCAGTCGTATCGTCGATGAATTTAAATACTCCCGTTCCTCCGTCGTCACGGTATATGCGGTAGAACTCCGCGCCCTCCGCCGTACCCCATGAAAGGGAAACGCTTTTCTCCCCCGCGTCTGCCGAAAGCAATGCCGGGACAGCGGGTACGGCGGGCGAGCAGGAAAGCAGCGCGAGCAGGAGGAGAGTAAGGAGCGGCAGAAGCTTTTTCATTCAGTTTGAAACCTCGTCGTTCTGCATAACGGTATTGACATACTCGACGCCGCCTATCCTGTATATGCTGTCGGAAATATTGTTTTCGCTCTTTTCGGCGCGGCGCAGCATTTTCTGCGTCAGCTCGTATATAAGCTCGACCGAGCCCTCGGTCGTATTCTCCACGCGCAGAGCCGCTTTGCCGCGGAAGAGCTTATAGACCTGTGCCTTTATGAGCGGCATCTTTGCCCTGTCCGCGCGGATGATGAAAAGTATTCTGTTATCGCTCTTTATGCAGCCGAGCACGAATATAACAATAAAAGTCACGCAGCTGCCGACCGAGGCGACAAGATAGTCGCCCACTCCGCAGCATATGCCGACGATTATCGCCCAGAATATGTATACGGTGTCGCGCGAATCCTTTACCGCCGTTCTGAAACGGACTATCGAGAGCGCACCGACCATACCGAGGGAGAGCGCAAGATTATTTCCTATGACGGTCATGACCGTGCCCGTAAGCACGGTGAGAATGACCAGCGAGGAATTGAACTTCTTGCTGTATATCGTTCCCCTGTGAGAAATGGCATAGGAAATGAAGATGAAAAATCCGAGGGCTGCGGCAGCCGAGATGTTCATGAATATCTGCTGCCACGTCATGTCGCTCGGGTTAGTGAAAAGGCTGTATATTTTCTCTCTCATTGTTTTTCTTCCTTTATAACAGTCTCGTGAGATATCCGTCTCTGCGGGCGAGCACGTATTTGCTCACCGAAATCTCCGCGCGGTCGACGGGGTTGATAAGGCGGCGTATATAGTCGAGCAGAAATCCGTTGTACTTGACTTCGAGCACGGTATTCTGCGCGGACAGCACGGGTATCATATTAAGCTCGGGGTCGAAGAGTGCGAAGCTGCTCTCGGTCGACCTGATATCAGAGTCAAGGGTTATCCTTATGCGGTTTTCCTTTGCGATAAACGCCTTTCGGTTGTACTCAACGATTGTTTTCGGCAGATAGCACAGCCTGTGCATAAGCCCGTAGCACTCGGCGGCGAAGGGCTCGGAATACCCGAGCAGCGGGGAGTAATCGCCGCGCGTGAGCCGCTGCGCATCGGGGCGCATCAGGCGCAGCGAGCGCTTGAGCTGATTTGACCCCTGCTTTTGTTTTATCTCAAGCATGGCGAAATCCGAGAGCGTGTCGTAGCAGCGCAGACGAATCTTCCGGCGCGTCTCCGTCCCCGCGAGCTTGTCGAAATAGTCTCCGTCGTACAGGGTATCGAAATAGAGCGAGCGTATCATATACCCGCGTGAGCCGTTGTGCGGGTCGGGTGCGAGCACCTGCCCGAGCCGCCTCTCAAGGGAAGCTGCCTCGTCCGCGCGCAAAAGAAACTTCTTTTCCTCGCGCAATACACTGTTCAATACTTCACCCCCTACGAAAACAAAAAGACCGACCGCCTCATAAAAGAAGTGCGGTCAGTCGATCATACGGTAAAACCGTTTAGACACTAAACTTTGCGTCCCTGCCTTTCGACAGGTTTGCCCGAAATACCCCGATTTTACGCTTATTATACCACATCTGTCCGCAAAAAGTCAAGCCCTTCGCAAAAAAATCGGTGAGAAAGGGCTTTCGCAAATCGGGTGTTGACAATCGGCGCTCTTTGTGTTAGACTGAAAGCGTAAATTACGGGCAATCAAAGACAGCGGAGATTTATCGCCGTGTCACGGCTTTTTCCCGCGGCGGGGTTAAGATGATATTGCACAATTACAGCGGCAATTATTATAAAAATCGCACCGACATCGCTCTGTCGTATTCTCGTCATGCCCATCCGAATAAATTTCTCTGAACAGGACACGCGCGTCGCGTCCTGTTTTTTTACCCCGCAAAAACCCGCACGGAGGAAGAGGACTTGAAGAAAAACAGATTTTTATTCCTTTTGAAGCCGTTTTTCAAATACGGCAAAGGATATTTTCTGATAATGCTTATACTGCCCGTCATATGCAATGCGGTTTCCATACTCGTCTCCGTATCGATGGACAAGCAGATAATCGACTCCATAATCGCGGGAAACGGCTTTGTATATACGATAAAAACGGCGCTTTTCTGGGAGGCACTCTTTGTTGGAGTTTTCATCGCCGACTCCTTTATCACGCTTAATCTGCAGAATGTTAATTACTACAAAATCACCTCGAAAATAACGGAGGATATCTATGATAAAGCTCTGCACACCGATGTTGCAAACACGGATTTGCCGGGCTTTTACGACTCATATTCCTATACCGTAAGAGAATATCCGGGTCTTTCCCACGCAGCCCTCACGACTCTTTCTCAGATATGCGTCTCGGTTGTCGGCGTGGCTACGGTTTTCTCCGCCGTATCGTACCTGAGTTGGTTTGCCGTCCTGCTTACCGCGCTCTATGCGCTGACAACAATTCCGCTCGACAGAAAAACAAGCGAGCTGTCCGCAGAAAGGCGCGAACAGATGAACTCCGCCTCCCGACGGCTCGGGTATATTCAAAAGCTGTTTTATCAGAAGGAATATCTCTTCCCGTTCAGAATAACCGATTTCAGACGGCACGTGCTGCGGGATTTTCATGAGACTTATGAGAAAATAACATCTATCCAAAAGGAAAAAAATCTTAAGCTTTGTCTGATAACCGTTTTTCAGACCGTATATGCCCGCGCGATAACGCTCGTGATAATGGGCATATACATTCATCTCATAATTTCCGGCAAGCTGTCAATCGGTTCTTTTGTCGCGGTGATGTCGGCGACAAAAATCTTAAGGAGCATATTTCACAATTTCGCCGGTCACTACAGAAAGATACGCGAGCTGTGCCTATCGACAAACAAGATGTACGACTTCTTCAATGTTACACCGACCATAGAAAAGCCGGGCGGAAAAAGTCTCGTCTCTGCCGCATCGGGCGATTTTGAATTGAAGCTCTCTCAGGTATCTTTTCACTATCCGAACTCGGACAGAGGCGTAAAAAGCATCGACCTCTGCATAAAAAGCGGGCAGAAAACAGCAATAGTCGGAAAGAACGGCTCGGGGAAATCAACACTCGTCAAGCTGCTCCTGCGCCTTTACGCCCCCGACAGCGGCAGCATTACCCTTAATAATATACCTATAGAGGAATATGATATAAGCAACTACAGAAACTCTGTAGGAGTTGCGCTGCAGGACTCGCATATTTTCGCCTTTTCCGTCAGAGACAATCTGACAAGATATTGCGACGTCGCAGACTCAGAGATGCTGAATGCGCTTGAAAAGCTGGATTTAAAAAATGTATGCGAGATAAGCCGCGGCGATCTGAACAGGCAGCTGACAAGAGAGTTTTATGCGGACGGTATAGAGCTTTCCGGCGGTGAAAAGCAAAAAATCGCGATAGCGTCCGTTTTGGTGGGAATTTTTGATTTACTGATATTTGACGAGCCGACGAGCCAGCTCGACCCGATTTCCGAATACAATCTGAACAGCCTTATATTAAGTGAGTCAAATAAGAACGCGACGGTCATCATCTCACACCGTCTGTCACTCGTTAAAAATGCCGACCTTATCCTCGTCATGAACGACGGGGAAATAGTCGAGCGCGGCACTCACGCCGATTTAATGCAAAAGGGAGGACTCTACCGTGAAATGTACGAAAAGCAGGCAAGGGAGTACACCTGACCCCCTGCTCTGCTTTTCTCATAAAATTTTCGATTTTTTCAATATAATGCCTCGCGGTCAGGCGGTGAAGTCGAATACGGCTTTGCCGCCGTCAAGGCGCAGGCGCGCGTCAAAGCTGCCTCCCGTGCGTGCCGAGACAAAGCCCTCTATCTTTGACGTGCTGCCGCTCTCGAGCAGCATTCTCATGTTAGAGGGAGATATGACCCTGCCGCATATCGTCATGCTCACGCCGAAACGGCAGCCCTCCTTATATCCTCTGCAGCCGTAGCCGAACTTCGTGCGCGTAACGGCATTCCCGCACAGCGGACACCTGCCCACCTCCTCGCCGTAAAAGCCGATATCCCTATCCTTTTCCGGCGGGACTTCTTTTTTCGCGAAAACCTCCGCTATCTCAGCGCGCGCAAGCGACACCGCGTCGTCGACGCTGCTCTCACCCCTGAAAACGCGCTTGAGCGCCTTGCCCATTTCGCTTGTCTTATATTTATCCATATTTATATTCATGCGCCCGAGCGACTCTATCAGATACTCGCCCGCGGGCAGGATGGTATAGACATCCTTTTTCAGCTGAATATATCCGCTCTTGCGCGCGTTCTCGATTATGCCCGTGCGCGTTGCCTCCGTGCCCAGCTCAAGTCCCTCGAAAAGCGCGCGGTAATCCTCGCTGTCGTCCGTCTCCGCGCCCTCCTCCGTGTCGCGCAGACGGGCTTTATCCTCTCTGAAAGGATTTTTTAAATAATTATTAAGCGTCTCTATGGTATAGTGCTTGGGCGGGCTTGTCTGTTTTTCCTCCGCACGAAAATCGACATTTACGCTGTCTCCCCGCGAAAGGGCTGGCAGAATTTTATCCTTTGTCGGGCAGTCGTCGAACTTCGTCCACCCCTGCTCGACTATGACCGTACCCTTGAGAGTGAACTCCTCGTCCGCACACCTTACCGTCACCGTTGTGCGGTCGGCTACGCAGTCGCGCGAGCAAAAGACCGCCGTAAAGCGACTTAAGACCGCGGCGTAGACTAACTTCTCCCTGTCGGTCAGTCGCGCGGGGTCGGGGAACTTATATGTCGGGGTGAGCGCCGAATGGCTCTCTATCTTTGAGTCGTCGAAAATGCTCTTGCCGTCCTTGAATGTCACGGGATAGCCCTTGCCCGCGACGACGGAAATTATGCTGCGTATCTTGTCCTTTTCCGCCGTGGCAAGATACTCGGAATTCGTTCGCGGATAGGTGAGATACCCGTCCTCATACAGCTTTTGCGTCAGGGCAAGCGACTCGTCCATCGGCATTTTGTACTTTTTGCCGAGATAATTCTGCAATTTCGAGAGCGAATAGAGCTTGCCCGGCTTTATCACGTCTCTTTTTTTCTTTACCGATGTGACCACTGCTCCCGCCGCATTGTACTTCTCGCACAGGGCGCGCGCCTCATCCGCCTTTTCGCGCGGGAATTTATTTTTACTCGTAAGCTCAACCGTTATTCCGTTCGTCTGAGCCTTTGAGACTGCGGCATAGTATATGTCGGGCTTGAAATTCCGTATGCTCATGTCGCGCTCGTAGATTGCGCGGACGATGGGCACGATGACCCTGCCGACACGTAAGAGCGTACCCGTGCGCAGAGTCGCATAACGCGTCAGATTGACCCCGTAAAGCCAATCGGTAAACGTGCGTGCATAGCCCTCTCCCGCAAGCAGGTCGTACTCCTTCTCGTCCTTCAGCGCCTCCGCCGACTCCCTTATCGTCTCGGGTGTCTGGTCGGGCAGCCACATGCGCGTGCGCCTCTTGCCCGTGACACCCGTTTTATCTATGCACAGCCTTATTATTATCTCTCCCTCGCGGTCGGCGTCTCCCGCATTGACTATCTCGTCAACGTCATCGCGCAGGCAGAGCTTTTTTATTATATTAAACTGTCTCTCAATACCGTCGTCCGCCCGTCCGTCCGCGCCCGATCGCAGCTTATAGTCGAATTTCTCTGGAAAGCAGGGCAGATTGTCCATGCACCACCTGCCGCTCCCGCTCGGTGAATAATGCTCGATATCCTCGAGCGAAAAGAGGTGTCCGAATGCCCACGTGACGATATATCCGCCGCCCTCGAGGCAGCCGTCTCGGCGCGTGCGTGCGCCGAGTGCGGCAGCGATATTGCGGCCGAGAGACGGCTTTTCCGCTATTATCAGCTTCATGTGTTTTTCTCCGATTTTTCCGTACAGTCAAATAACCGTGCAAAGCGCGGGAAGAGCGGGCGCGGCTGCATTCTGCTGCGGAAGAGTTTATCGAAAAGTCCGATTGCCGTGCCGTTGACGGGCGTGACAAGCACAGTTCCTATGCCTATGCCGCGTATTCCGCCGAAAAAGGCAAGTGACATCACAAGCGCGAGCACGAAAAAAGAAAGATCGAACGCAGTTTTGAACTTTGAGAGCGAGATACCGTACCTGCCGCTCACGCCCTTTACAAACATATCGTTTACCTGCGGCGGCAGATACGTATTAAAGCCGAGCGCGACGGCGAAGGCGGTGAGCAGCGCTCCCGCGGCGAACAGCGCAATTCTCACGGGCATATCCGTGCTGCCGGGAGCGGTGCGCGTCGGGTCGAGCAGGGGAAGCACGGCACGCCATACATCGAGCACCGCGCCGTATATTATACAGGTAGCAAATGAGAAAAGATAGGGCAGGCGGAAGCCTTTCATAACCGCACAGAAAAGCACAAACAAAAGCGCCTGAACGATATACTCTCCCCTGCCGAACGATATAAAATCAAAGCGCAGGCTCAGTATATACGGCGGCGCAACTATCATGGAAACACCGAAGTCCGCCGCGGCGGTCATGGCGACGCCGAGCGACAGCAGCGTTATCGCGATTATGTATACAGCCTCCGACGGGACTCTTAACTTCCTTTCCATCCGATTTTCCTCCGTATGTCAAAAACGTATATATTATAGCAGAAACGCGCGGTTTTGACAAGCTCCGGACGCAAAAGCGGACGCACGCAAAAAAGAGAAACCCCCGTAGCGGGGATTTCTCTTTTTTTACAGCCGCGTACCGCTCTTCGCAAAAAGCGAAAACGGAACGGGTCATATCAGACAAAGCTCAGATATTCATGATAATGGGTAAAATCATCGGGCGGCGCTTTGTCTTTTGGTATATAGCACGAGACAGCTCTTCCTTTACCGCATTCTTCATCTGATTCCAATCCTGCTTGCCGTGAGAAAGGCAATTGTCTATAGCGCCCGAGGCAATTTCACGCAGCTCGTTTATCAGCTCTTCGTTTTCGCGCACATATACAAATCCGCGTGAAACAACGTCCGGTCCCGACACCACGTCCATATACGCCGTGTCGACCGTCGCGACGACTACTATAAGTCCGTCCTCCGAGAGGTGCTTTCTGTCGCGCAGGACGATATTTCCGACGTCTCCGACACCCAGTCCGTCAACAAGGATGTTGCCCGCCTGCTCCGTGCCGGCAAAGCGCGCACCCTTTCTGTCTATCTCTATTACCTTTCCTATATCGGAGACAAACACATGATCGGGGCGCATCCCCATCTCGCACGCAAGCTCCTTGTGCGCGTTAAGATGCTTATACTCGCCGTGAACCGGCATGAAATACTTCGGACAGACGAGCGCGTGCATGAGCTTCAGCTCCTCGACGCAGGCGTGTCCCGAAACGTGAACCGAAACGGACGGGTCGCGGAATACCGATATGCCGCGGCGCGACAGTTCATTTACTATATTTCCGACGAGCTTTTCGTTTCCGGGTATCGGATGAGCGGAGATGACGACAAGGTCGGAAACTCCGAGCTGCACCTTTTCATGTCCCGAATATGCCATGCGGTAGAGTGCAGACATAGGCTCGCCCTGGCTGCCCGTGGATATTATCGTTAACTTCTCGGGCGGGTATTTTTTTATCTCAGATATGTCAATAAGAGTTCCCTCGGGGATGTGCATATAGCCGAGGTCGATTGCCGCCGAGACTATATTTAGTATGCTCCTGCCCGTCACGGCAACCTTGCGCCCGTAGCGCGCGGAGGAGTCGATTATCTGCTGCACTCTGTGGACATTGCTTGAGAATGTCGCTATCACTATGCGCTTGTCCGGGTGGCGCATGAATATCGTATCAAGGCTTCTGCCTATGCTCTTCTCCGACGGAGTGTAGCCCTCGCGCTCGACGTTCGTCGACTCGCACATGAGCATGATTACTCCCTTCCTCCCTATCTCGCCGAGGCGCGCAAGGTCGGTTATCTCGCCGTCGACGGGAGTATAATCAACCTTGAAGTCGCCCGAATGCACGAGATATCCGAGCGGAGTCTTTATAGCAAGTGCGCACGCGTCGGCAATGGAATGGTTTACATGTATAAATTCGACGGTCATCTTGCCCGCCTCGATAACATCTCCCGCCTGAACGCATATAAGCTCGGGCTGATAGTCGTATGTATGCTCGGAGAGCTTGCCGGAAATTATTCCGAGGGTTAATTTCGTGCCGTATACCGGGACGTGCAGGTCGCGCAGCACGTACGGCAGCGCTCCTATATGATCCTCATGTCCGTGGGTTATGAATATGCCGCGTATCCTGTCCTGACGCTCTATCAAGTAGGTTACGTCGGGTATAACGCAGTCGATGCCGAGCATATCGTCGTCGGGAAATCCCATGCCGCAGTCGACGACTATTATATCCTCGTCGCACTCTATGACGGTCATATTCTTACCTATCTCGGAAAGTCCTCCGAGAGAAAGAATTCTTATCTTACTGTTGCTTCGGGGCATTCCCGTGCGTTTTTTTCTTGTTTTGTATGCCATATTTTCCTTTCCCGCACGCAAAAAAACGTGCTTACGTATGTAATCACTGATAAGAAATATATTTACCGGACGCGTAGGAGAGCGCACAAGGCGATCGCGTGACAACTCTCCTGTCCGATATTTTATCCGTTCTTTTTACATCCTAAATATATTGTACCACATACGGGAGGGTTTGTCAATCCCGCATATCTTAAATCGCCGCACGCAGCAGCAAAACCGCCGCAGCACCCGCGAAAGCTCCCGCCGCAAAGAGAACTGCGCGTATCAACCTCTCGCGCACGGGCAGCCCCTCGCGCGTGAAGTAGCCGGATATCAGATTGTCGTTTACTATCCTGTTCGCCTCGCGTATCATCTCGGTCTCCGAGGCACACGCCGAGCGCGGAATTTTATCCTTTATTATAAAATATACCTCGTCAAAAAATTCCGAGCCCGTGTTGCGCAGCATGAGTATCTTCTTCTGACAGCTTTTCATCTTCTCACCTCACGATAATCTTTGACATAAAAAAAGTGCCGTATTCACGGCGAAAAGAAAAACTTTCCGCCGCGATACGGCGTTTCGGCAGGTATATTGAATAGATTTTTGCAAAAGAAATCACGCAATCCTTTAAAAAGGCTCGACCCGAATTTCTGATAAGGGGGTAAGCGAGGGCGCTTCCTATACTAAAGCAGCGGTATGCCCGCCTGCTCGCAGGCGTTTACCGTCTGCGTATCCCATATGCTCGACTGAACCTCGCCTATGTGCGCGCAGCCCATAAGCAGCATACAAAGTCTCGACTGCCCTATACCTCCGCCTATGGTAAGCGGCAGCTCGCCAGAGAGCAGCATCCTGTGAAAAGGCAGATCGCGCCGCTCCTCACATCCCGCCTCGCGCAGCTGGGACGCAAGCGAGCTTTCGTCTACGCGTATGCCCATGCTCGACACCTCAAAGGCGCAGTCGAGGGTATCGTTCCAAAAGATTATATCTCCGTTGAGTGTCCAGTCGTCATAGTCGGGCGCGCGTCCGTCATGGCGTAAGCCGGACGGCAGGAGTCCGCCTATCTGCATTATAAACGCCGTTTTATGCTCGCGCAGGTACTCGTTCTCGCGTTCCTTCGGCGTGAGCGTCGGGTACATATTCTCAAGCTCGGTCGTCGTCACGAAAGATATATCCCGGCAGAGGTTTGACGGCAGCGCGGGAAATCGCGTATGCAGCTTGTCCGAAACCATGCATATTGCATTAACGATACTGCGAACCGTACTCTTAAGGTACTCTGTATTCCTGTCATCGCGGGAAATAACCTTTTCCCAGTCCCATTGGTCGACGTATACGGAGTGCAGATTGTCAAGCTCCTCGTCGCGGCGAATGGCGTTCATGTCCGTATAAAGCCCCTGATGCATACGGAAACCGTATCTGTAGAGCGCAAGCCTCTTCCACTTCGCGAGTGAATGCACCACCTGCGCATTCTCTCCGACAGCGGGTATGTCAAAGTCAACGGGGCGCTCGTAACCGTTCAGGTCATCATTTATGCCCGACGAGCCGGAGACGAAAAGGGGCGCGGAAACGCGCTTCAGTCCGAGAACCTCGGACAGCTCCGTCTCAAATTGCTGTTTTATAAACTGTATGGCGCGCTGAGTATCGTATCTGTTCAGGCGCGGCGAATATCCCTCGGGGATGATTATTTTATTCATTGTAGCTCCGCAAATAAAAATATAAGATATTTTACCACATTAAAGCGTCGATGTCAATGTGCGGCGGACAAAAGGCTTTACTTGCCCTTTATAAGAGGACTGAGCGCCTCGGCGACGTTGTCCATGAGACGCGCACGCCATGAGGCGTCACGCAGCAGTGCGACATCCTCTTCGTTTGTGTAATAGCCCGTCTCAAGCAGCATGGACGGCAGCAATGTATATTTCGTCACTATAAACGCGTCGTCCCATGAATCGGCAAAGAAGTGCATGTCCCTGCCGGGATAGTCGGCGGCAAGGGCGGCGCGCAGCGTGTCGGCGAAAACCTTACTCTGCGCCGATGAGGTATTCTGCGCACAGTAATCGAGGTCAAAGCCCGAGCGGTCTTTATTTTCTATGGAATTTACGTGTATCGACAGCGCAAGGTCCGCGCACTCCGATGCCGCAAGGCAATTCATATATATCGCGCGCTCATACGGAGAGAACTTCCCGTCGTCAGCCCATGTGTCCTTGGATGCGTCGTATTCGGTTCCCGTTTTCCTGCAAAGCGCCGTCAGCTCGTCAAGAGACGGATATGTATCCCCGTCGTGGGTGAGCAGCACGCGCACTCCGCGGCTCTCAAAAGAGTCGCGCAGGCTTTTTACCATATCGAGCGTCATATCTTTTTCCCACTGTCCGAGTGCGCTCTCCGGTCCCGCGCATCCGACATCGGCAAAGCCGTGTCCCGCGTCGAGGATGACCGTCGGTTCATGTTCCTTTACAGTCGGCTGCGTAGTTTCGCCGTCTTCCGTGCCGTCCGTCGTAAGCGTACCGCCCGCGTATGCCGCGTCCGTGGGAGTCTCGGGCTTGCCCATCGTCGGGGTGCTCCCGCCGAAGAAATAATATATCACCGCACACGCGATAAGTCCTATAACAAAAGCTATGCATAAGGTGACGACGACGGCATTGTTTTTTCTTTTTTTCGGCTGCGGGGGTAAATTCCGCTGCGGCGTTGTTTCGTTAAGAGCCGTGTTTTCCTGTTTCATTCTCCGTTGCCTTTCTTTCAAGTGCGAGCAGCGTCTGTGCAAGAGTCAAAGTACCGTCGGCATCCGCCGTCTGCCCTCCGTTTTTGGATACTATACGGTGGGTCGGAATGAGTATCATGCACGGGTTAGCCCTGCAGGCTGCCGCCGTTGCCCTGACCGCATCGGGGCGGTGCGCCGCGCGAGCCGCATCCGTATACGAGAGCGTGCTGCCGTAGGGTATCTCTCCCGCCTGCTCCCATATCTTCATCTGAAAGGGCGTTCCGTCGGCAAAGACGGGCACGTCAAAGACTCTGCGCGAGCCGTCAAGATATTCGCATATCTGCTCCGCAGCCCTGTCCGTCAGCGGCGAGGGGCTTTCCGTCTCTCCCCTGTCCGAGAGCGAAACTCCCGTTACCGCATATGATGTTGCTCTTACCGTTATCACGCCTATAGGCGTAGCGTATCTGCCGAGATAATCCATACGAACCTCCGACCGTTTACATTATATCACAAAACACTATCTTTCGCAAGACTTGGCGAAATCGCCCAAAAGCGTCATGCCGATTTCTACACTTCCTACAAAAATATTTTTTATCGCGCAAAGCCCTTGAAAAAACAATATATTGTGGTATAATAAAAAATACGATCGCATATTTTGTGTGGCAAGCGGCTTGTCTCGCTTTATATAGATGAAGAAATACGGTAAGGAGAGCGGATATGAAGGTAATCAAGAGGAACGGCTCGGAAGCGGTTTTTGACGTAACGAAGATAATAAACGCCGTTGTAAAAGCAAATAATGAGGTTCGCGAGAGCGAGAGAATACCCCAGGACAGGATAGTATATATAGGAGACAAGGTCGCCTCGGCGTGCGAGGCTCTCGACCGTGCGCCTGCGGTCGAGGAGATACAGGATATGGTGGAAAACGCGATAATGGAGGAGAATGCCTTCTCCGTCGCGCGAAAATATATAAGATACAGATACAACCGTGCGCTCGTGCGCAAGTCGAATACGACGGACGAGCAGATACTCTCGCTTATTGAGTGCAATAACGAAGAGGTCAAGCAGGAGAACTCCAATAAGAACCCGACCGTCAACAGCGTTCAGCGCGACTATATGGCGGGCGAGGTGAGCAAGGATATCACGCGCCGCGTGCTCCTGCCCCGAGACATCGTGGAGGCTCACGAGCAGGGTATTATACATTTTCATGACGCGGATTATTTCGCTCAGCATATGCACAACTGCGATCTCGTCAACCTTGAAGACATGCTGCAGAACGGCACGGTCATAAGCGGTACGCTCATAGAGAAGCCGCACAGCTTTTCCACGGCGTGCAATATCGCGACTCAGGTAGTGGCGCAGGTTGCGTCAAACCAATACGGCGGGCAGTCTATCTCGCTCGCGCATCTCGCGCCCTTTGTACAGGTGAGCCGAGAGAAGATACGCGCGGCGGTCATAGACGAGATAGACGAACTCGGCACGGTGCCCGACGAGGAGCGCATATCGCGCATAGTCGAGAAGAGACTGCGCGAGGAGGTGCGCAAGGGCGTTCAGATGATACAGTATCAGGTCGTTACACTTCTCACGACAAACGGTCAGGCGCCTTTCGTCACGGTATTCATGTACTTGGGCGAGGCAAAGAACGAGCAGGAAAAGCACGACCTCGCCATGATAATCGAGGAAACGCTCAAGCAGCGTTATCAGGGTGTCAAAAACGAGGCGGGCGTGTGGATAACTCCCGCTTTCCCGAAGCTTATCTACGTGCTCGAGGAACAGAATATACATGAGGACAGCGAATTCTGGTATCTTACGCGTCTCGCGGCCCAGTGCACGGCAAAGCGCATGGTTCCCGACTATATCTCGGAGAAGAAGATGCTCGAATTAAAGGTGGACAAAAACGGCGAGGGGCACTGCTATACCTGCATGGGCTGCCGTTCGTTCTTAACGCCTTACGTCGATGAGAACGGCAAGCCGAAGTATTACGGCAGGTTCAATCAGGGTGTTGTCACGCTCAATCTGCCCGATGTCGCGCTCTCGTCCGGCGGCGATTTTGAAAAGTTTTGGCGCATTATGGACGAGCGCCTCGACCTTTGCTACCGCGCACTCATGTGCCGTCACAACAGGCTGAAGGGCACGCTCTCGGACGCCGCTCCGATACTTTGGCAATACGGCGCGCTCGCGCGCCTAAAGAAGGGCGAGACTATAGACAAGCTGCTCTACGGCGGCTACTCGACAATTTCTCTCGGCTACGCGGGGCTTTACGAATGCGTCAAATACATGACGGGAAAGAGCCATACCGACCCCACCGCAACTCCCTTTGCCCTTGAGATAATGAACAGGCTCAACGCCGCGTGCAAGACATGGAAAGAGAAAGAAAATATCGACTTCTCGCTCTACGGCACGCCGCTTGAGAGCACGACATACAAGTTTGCAAAGTGCCTGCAGAAGCGTTTCGGCATAATTCCCGGCATAAACGATAAGGGATATATCACGAACAGCTATCATATACACGTAACCGAGAAGATAGATGCCTTTGAAAAATTGGCATTTGAGTCAAAATTTCAGGCGCTCTCGCCAGGAGGTGCGATAAGCTACGTGGAAGTGCCGAATATGCAGAACAATATCGACGCCGTGCTCGAGGTCATGAAGTTTATTTACGACAATATCATGTACGCGGAGCTGAATACCAAGAGCGACTACTGCCAGGTCTGCGGCTTTGACGGCGAGATAGAGATAGCGGAGGACGACGGCAAGCTCGTATGGAGATGCCCCTGCTGCGGCAATACCGACCAAAGCAAGATGAATGTCGCGCGGCGCACATGCGGCTATATCGGCACGCAGTTCTGGAATCAGGGACGCACGCAGGAGATACGCGACAGGGTGCTGCACCTGTAAAAGCAAATGAACTACGCGACAATAAAAACGTGCGACATAGCAAACGGCACGGGGGTGAGAGTTTCGCTCTTCGTGTCGGGCTGCACGCATCACTGCCCCGGCTGCTTTAACTCTCAGGCGTGGGATTTTTCCTACGGCGAGCCTTTTGACGAGGGCGTGCAGGACTATCTTATGTCGCTTTTATCAAGGAGCTATATTGATGGGCTTACGCTGCTCGGCGGCGAGCCTTTTGAGGCGGAAAATCAGCGTGCGCTGCTGCCTTTTCTCGAGAGGGTAAAAAGAGAATTGCCCGAAAAGACCGTCTGGGCGTACAGCGGGTATACCTATGAGCAGCTGACCGGCACGGGCGCGCCCGTGTGTGAGGCGACGGAAAAAATGCTCGGGCTTGTCGATGTGCTTGTCGACGGAAGATTTATAGAAGAAAAAAAGAACATACGACTGCTCTTCCGAGGCTCGGAAAATCAGCGGATAATCGACATGGCAAAGACGCGGGCGACGGGTGCGCCCGTGCTCTGGGAAGAGCCGAAAAAGGGGATTTAAAAAAATGGAAGTAAAAATAAAAAAGCTGCGCGAGGGCGCGAAAATTCCCGCATACGGAACGCCGTTCTCGGCGGGAGCGGACCTTTACGCCTGCCTTGAGGAGGCGGTAAGCCTCGCGCCGGGGCAGAGTATGATGATACCTACGGGTATTGCCTGCGAGCTGCCCGCGGGCACGGTCGGGCTTGTCTACGCGCGCTCGGGAATGGCATGTAAGCAGGGGCTTGCACCGGCGAACAAGGTCGGAGTCATCGACTGCGACTATCGCGGCGAGATTACGGTATGCCTCTATAACCATTCGGGAGAAACCCGCACGGTGGAGAGCGGCGAGCGCATAGCACAGCTCGTCATTGCGCCGTACTACACGGCGGAGTTTACGTTTGCCGACGAGCTGTCCGAGACGGTGCGCGGCGCGGGCGGCTTCGGCTCGACGGGTAGAAAGTAATTTAGATTGCGTATAGTAAATGTCGCTTTTTTGCCGAGCTTTCCCGAAAAAGCTCGGCAAAAGCTTTTGTATAAGGAAAAAGGTTTGCTTATTCTCTTAATTGAAGTTTTTTGCGCAGCTTTTTTAAAAAAAGCTGCCGGATTTTAAAGGCAGAGCCTTTAATCGCCGCCGGTCGCTTCCCCCTCGAAAAGCGACGCAAAAGCTTTTGCAGACGCATGATATCTCAGCAAGTGAAAAGCTTTAGTATACCCCTGTTTTTTTGAAGTTTTTGCCGAGTTTTTACGGGAAGGCTCGTGAATTTTACGCCGCAGGCGTAAAAGAGGAGAAACCCTCGCGCAGAGGGTTTCTCCTTGATTTATTTACAAACAAACATTGCCGCTTTTCTCGGAAAGCTGCTTTTTTGATAAAAGCCTCTCAGGCAACAGGGATTTCGTATAGATACATCTGCCCGCCGTCGCAATAGGTTTCGCTTGATCTGTCGCCGTCAAAATATAACTCGGACAAGACGCATACCCGAATGTAGTACTTTCCGTCGATGTTTACAAGGTCAAAGCCGTCGATTTCAAAGCTCTCAAGCGAATCCCCGTAAAGCTCCTTTGTTTTTTGCTCAAGGTCTTTTTCGATTTCTTCTTTTGAAATGCCTTTAAGTCTGTTTTCATCGAAGTCCTCGAAATCATCTTCACGCATTTTGCATGAATATACGGTGCCGTCCGCCAAAATCGTCGCATAGCAACGCGAGCCGGTAACAAACTTTCCGTCGCCTAACTTTTGAGCAAGAAAAACCGTATAGCTGCCGTCGCTGTCGTCCGATATGGTCTCCTCAAGTTCAAAGCCGTCGATGCGCGAGCCGAAATTTTCTTTCATGGTTTTCTCGGCTATAGCTTTCGCCTCAGCCTCGGTGATTCGATTGCCGGTTCCCTTTTCCTTTGCCTCAGCCGTAACAGCGGAATAATTCGCGATATTCATATTCATACCGATAAATTTTCCGTCGGCATCAAAATAATACTCATTATTTTCGCCGTCAAGGTACAGGAGCTTTCTCGAACCGTCCGCTTTACCCAATGTCTCCGAATAGCTTAGCGAAATCGTCTCGCCGTCCGCGTTATACTCGCGGGTAGCGGCAGCGCCCTCATCCGCGCATTTAACCCATTTATTGTCTCCCGCAGCCTCAATAATTTCCGCAGAATTCGCAAGTGCGGTAATTTCGCGGTCGCCGCCGTCTGTTCCGACTTCACCCTGCGCCGGTGTGTCTGACTTTGCAAAATCCGTATTCAGCACGAACACCGACGCGATGACGGCAAAAACCACTGCGGCGGTCGATACGGCAATAATAAACGGCCTTTTGTTTTTCATTTGTATGCCCCCTTTTTTTATTTGCTCTTCGAGTCGGTACGTTTGTCAGGGGACAACCGCACCCCTCTATCGGTTATACGTCCGAGAGACGTGCAATTCCTTATTTTTTTGATAGAATTTTCGGAAATTGCGAATTTTCGGAGGCTGAGTGCAGTAGCGCGAGTGAATACAAAGGCGAAATTTCGTTTTAATCATACGATAATTTCAAATTCAGCACCCGAGCGCACAGCATGATGAAAGCCGGTCTGTATTCTTGTTGCACGCGATTGGATATCGCCATTAACCTGTCATCGCTTTCGTAAAAAATCTCGCTGTCCCGCGCCTCCTTTGTGTAAAGGGAGGCTGACGAAGCCATGACGGAGGGATTGTTACGCAGAAATGCCTTATACAAACGGGAAAATAAGCGTAAATTCTATCGGCGCGCGTATTAAAACAAACCCAATCGACATCACATAACCTATACCGAGTGCTAATTCCTGAGGGGACAATCCCTCAGTCAGCCTAACGGCTGACAGCTCCCTTTACACAAGGGCGCCTCGGGGGAGGCGAAATATTTTCCGATACGAGAAAATGTGCAAGAGCGGTTATTTAAAGGTAAACAAACGGATTGTTTTTCTATATGGTCGGGCGATTATATATTATTTTCCCTATACAAAAGCTTTTGTTTCGCTTTTCACGAAAAGCGACCGGCAGCAATTAAAGGCATTGCCTTTAAAATCCGCGAGCCTTTAAAAAGGCTCAACCCAAACTCTTGATAAGGGGTTAAGCTAAGGCATTTATTATACAAAAGCTTTTGCCAAGCTTTTCTCGAAAAGCTTGCGAAAAAGCGACATATACTATACGTAAACTGAAAAACGCGGGGCAGGTCGATGACCTGCCCCGTATTTGGGTTTAAGGAACGCGTCGTAAATTTGCGCGTTTCCTGTTTTTTTATTTTAGGAATGAGAAGAGTCCCTTTTTCTTTTCTTCCGGCTTCTCCTCGGGCTTTGCCTCCGTGTGGCGGATAACGCTCGGCTGCTGCTCCTCGTGTCTTACAGGTGTGACGGGTGCGCTCTCACGCTCCGAACGGAATCCTCCGTCTCTTGCGCCGCGCTCGGGTCTTCTGTCCCCTCTGTCTCCGCGGTCGCCTCTGTCGCCTCTGTCATATCTGTCTACGCGGTATGAGCCTCTGTCTCTGCGGTCGCCGTCTCTGCCGCCGCGGCGGTCGCCGTCACGGCGCTCACGCGGTGCGCGCGGCTTCTCCTCGTAGTCCGCGTATGCAAAGTCAGGTCCTTTCGCTCCGACGCCGAGGAACTTGACCGTGAAGGTATCGCCTATCTTCACTACGTCCTCAACCTTTTCCACTCTGTGGTCGGCGAGCTTGGATATGTGGCAGAGTACCTCCTTGCCGGGGGCTATCTCCACGAACGCGCCGTAGTCGGCAATGCGCGTTACCGTGCCCGTATACTTGCAGCCGACCTCCGGCTCAAATACTATTGCGTCGATAAGCTCCTTTGCCTTGTATGCGTCATCGCGGTTGACGGCGAGAATGTATACGTCGCCCGTCTCCTCAATGTCTATCTTAGCGCCCGTGTCTGCGACAATCTTCTGAATGACCTTTCCGCCCGTGCCTATTACGTCACGAATCTTCTCGGGGTCTATCTTCATCGTTATCATCTTCGGTGCGTACTTGCTGACCTCATCGCGCGGCTTGTCAATTGCCTTGAGTATATACTCATCGATGATGTAATCACGTCCCTTATGAGTGACGGCGAATGCTTCCTTTATTATCTCGGGAGTAAGTCCGTCTATCTTCAGGTCCATCTGTATGGACGTGATACCCTTATGCGTGCCCGCAACCTTGAAGTCCATATCGCCGTAGAAGTCCTCAAGTCCCTGAATGTCTATCATGGTCATGAAGTCCGGTCCGTCGGTGATAAGTCCGCAGGAAATGCCCGCAACAGGAGCTTTTATCGGCACGCCCGCATCCATGAGTGCGAGGGTCGAGCCGCATACCGATGCCTGAGAGGTAGAGCCGTTGGACGAAACAACCTCAGACACAAGTCTCATAGCATAGGGGAACTCCTCAACGGAGGGCAGTACGGGGATAAGCGAACGCTCAGCAAGAGCTCCGTGACCTATCTCGCGGCGTCCGGGGCTGCGCGCCGGCTTTGCCTCGCCCGTGGAATATCCGGGCATATTGTAGTGGTGCATATATCTCTTCTCGGTCTCCTCGTCAATGCCGTCGAGCATCTGGCTGTCGCTGAGAGGGCCTAAGGTCGCGACGGTGAGAACCTGAGTCTGACCGCGCGTGAAAAGTCCCGAGCCATGCGCACGGGGCAGCAGACCTACCTCCGCCGCGAGCGGGCGTATCTCGTCAAGGGCGCGTCCGTCCACACGCTTGTGGTCGACAAGCAGCCAACGGCGCACAATCTTCTTCTGTATCTTATATACAAGCTCATCCATCATGCCGTCAAGTCCCTCGTACTTGTCGCCGAAGGTAGCTATGATGTCGTCGCAGATGGGGACCATCTTCTCGTCGCGGACATTCTTGTCATCCGTGTCGAGAGCCTCCATTACCGCCTTTTCGCAATGAGCGAATATCTCATCAAACATATCGTGGTCAAGCTCGCCCGACTCGTAGGTGAACTTCGGCTTGCCGACCTCGGCTACTATGCCGTCGATGAACGTGCACAGCTTCTTTATCTCCTCGTGAGCGGTCATGATGGCATCAAACATCGTGTCGTCGTCGACCTCGTTTGCGCCCGCCTCAATCATGACAACCTTCTCATGAGAGCCGGCAACCGTCAGCTGCAGGTCGCTCTTCGCACGCTGCTCAAGCGTCGGGTTCATGACTACCTCGCCGTCGCAAAGTCCCATGAATACGCCCGCGATAGGTCCGTTCCACGGAATATCCGATATGGAAAGGGCGATAGACGCGCCTATCATGGCGGTTATCTCGGGTGAGCAGTCGGGGTCAACGCTCATAACCGTAAGGCTCAGCGAAACATCGTTGCGCAAATCCTTCGGGAAGAGCGGGCGAATGGGGCGGTCGATGACGCGGGAGGTAAGGATGGCCTTCTCACCCGGTCTGCCCTCACGGCGCAGGTAGCCGCCGGGAATTCTGCCGACGGAATACATCTTCTCCTCGTAGTCTACGGAAAGAGGCAGAAAATCAATGCCCTCGCGCGGTTTCGCGCTCGCGGTGGCACAGCAGAGCACGCATGTATCGCCGTACTTCACCATGACCGAGCCGTTCGCAAGTCCCGCGAGCTTGCCGTGCTCTACAACAAGGGGTCTGCCCGCCAGCTCATAGGTAAACGTCTTAAAATTCTCAAACATTAAAATGTTCCTCCAAATTTTTATAAACACCGTCCCCTTTAGCACTTAAAACCGACCGTATGCCGTGCATACGCGCGCTTTTAACTGCTAAAGACAGGGCGGACTTTTACTTAAAAACGCAAGTACGGCTCGCACAAAAAATGCGCGAGCCTACTGCTTACTTTCTGATACCCAGCTTCTCAATGATTGCGCGGTAACGCTCAATATCCGTCTTCTGCAGATAACCGAGAAGGTTTCTGCGGTGACCGACCATTTTCAGCATGCCTCTGCGGCTGTGATGGTCCTTCTTATTTGCCTTGAGATGCTCGGTGAGCGTGTTGATTCTGCTCGTCAGGACGGCGATCTGAACCTCGGGCGAGCCTGTGTCGCCGGGATGAGTGGCATAAGCCTCGATTATCGCCTGCTTTTCTTCTTTTGTCATTTTTTCACCTCTTATTTTTATTACGGAGAACCAAGCCTACGGCGGGTGAAACGCGCGATGCGCCTTTTCCCGTAAGCATAGTCCGCGTACTTACACATTGTATCATATAAAACCGAAAAAGTAAATACCTTTTTCCGAATTTTTACGGCTCAATCGGCTCGAGCGGCGGTTCGCTCGGCTCTGTCGGCTCGGTTACGGGCTCGCTCGGCTCGGTAGGTGCCGCCGGCTCTGCCGCTCCGCACCATATGCACGCGCCTCTCTCGTATTTATGCGCTGCCTTTCTGCCGCTTTCAAGACCGCACTTCTTACACGTAGCAGCCTTCTCGCAGGTCGCCTCGGAAAAGTCGTGGCCGCTCGTCGCGATCCTCTCGGTATAGCTGTCCCCGCACACGGAGCACTTATACACCTTTTCGCCGTCCTGATAGCAGGTCGGCTCGCTCTGCGACTCTAAAGCATAAGTATGCCCCTTGGCGGCAATCTGCTCCTCCTCCGAGAATGAGCAGACACTGCACTTGCGTGTGACTGTTCCCGGCTCGGTGCATGTTGCCTCCTTTGTCACCGTCTCGGTAAAGCTATGTCCCTTCGCGGGAATGACCTCCGTGGATTTAGCCCCGCATGAGAGGCAGGTCAGGCGATACTCGCCGTTTGACGTGCACGTCGCCGCTCTATTCGTCTGGCGCAGCCACTTGTGCGAGCCGGCGGCGATATGGGTTATCTCTGTATGTCCGCATCTCTTGCAGACAGACTTGACATCTCCCGCCTCCACGCATGATTTGCGCATATCGGTTATCTCATAGTCGTGCCCAAGCTTCGGCTGCTCCTCGGAGTAGCTGTCGCCGCAGCGTGAGCAGGTATATCGCACTCTCCCCGACTTCTCGCAGGTCGCCTCTTCTCCCGACTTAACATAGTCGTGACCGAGCGCCGGAACGTCGACCTCGCCCTTGACAAAGCCGCACTTTGAGCATACTATCCTGCCCGTACCGCCCTGCAGGCACGTGACCTTATCTCCCGGGACGGTCTCAAAGGTATGCTCACACGAAGTAACGGCACTCGGTGCGATACCCGTCTCCTCGCCCGCGATTGCGCGCGCGAAAAGCACAGACATCGCAAGGCACAGAACCGCCGCCGCACAGCAGGTTATCACTCTGCCGCGCTTAGTCCTGAGAAACGGAATTTTGTCAAAAATGCCCGGTTCTCTCTCGGGCTCGCCCGCCCGCGCGACAAGCTGCTCGTCGTAATACTCAAGTATCAGCCCGCGTCCGTCAGCCTTTCCGCCGCGGACTTTGCCCTCTCCGTGCGTAGTATCGGTATCCGCTGCGCTCTGCACGGGAGCGGACGAATTTTTATCCTCCGTATCAACCGTATCATCCGTCGGATTCTCCGTCACTGCTCCCTCCGCATCGGGAGAAAGGCGCTCGGAGTACTCCGCCGCACGTCCGTCCGCGGACGGAAAAGTATATATATCGGTCGGCTGCACATCGCCCTTTGCCGCCGCAGCTCCTACAGAATGCTCCGCACGGAACTCGGCAAAGGTCATTTTCCTGCCGCCGCAGACTATTTTTTTTACTCTGAATTTCATGATATCACCCGTAATAAGTATGCCGCAAAGCGTCGTCCGTCAAACAGACGACGTGCGGTCGGTGCAAAAATCCCGTGTATTTACAAAGCTATTTTAACACATATAATCAAAAATGTCCATATGCTCTTTGTAAATGTTGCCCGCTCTCTAATTCATATTCGCAATGCAGCGGGAAAATGCGCCCGGGGTTGTTCGCCGTAAAAAGCGATATGTACCCCCATGCCGATATACGGCATCGGGAGTACACATCAAACGGTTATTTATTCGCGGTGAGATATCTTACAAGTATCGCTGCGACCTGTGCGCGCGTTGCGTTGCCCTGCGGCTGTACATTCAGCGTACTGCCGTTGGCAATGCCGTTTACCAAGCCCTTTTCGTATGCCCACGCAAGGCTCTTCTTTGCGTATGACGATACGTCGCTCCAGTCTGCGAACATGCCCTTCGCACCCGCGGTGTCAATATCTCCGATACCGCCGTTTTTGTAGCTCTCGTATCTGCAGAGTATCGCCGCAAGCTGCTCACGGGTTATCTTGCCCGTAGGAGCGAATTCCGTCTCGGTCATGCCGTTGACAATCCCGTTTTTATACGCCCACTTGACCGCGTCCGCGTAATATTTCTTATTGCCCACGTCTGTGAAAGGGTTTTCTATGCCGTTAACAGACGGGCTGCCCTCCATACGGTATATAACCGTGACAAGCATTCCGCGCTCCATGGCGGTATCGGGTGCGAATTCAGTCGTCGAAACTCCGTTGAATAGTCCGCGGGAGACCGCCTCCTTTACATCCTTATAGAACCACTTCTTCGGCGTTACGTCCGTGAATACAAGTGCGCCGTCCGTCGAGCCTATCTTCGCCGTCTCGCTCTTCCACTCGCCGTTTATTCCCTTTGAGAGGATAACACGCAGCGTCCCGTCGGGCATGGCATACGAGCCGAATATATCCCCGACATCGTTCCAATAGTCGCGCGAATACAGCTCCGATATCGTGCACGCAATCGGATTGTATGCGTAAACGTGCTTCGCATCATTGAAGATTAGGCTGCCATTATACAACGACAGGCCCGAATATGTACCGTTGTAGTACGATACGTCATCGTACCACGGTCTCCATATTGCCTCCCTCGGAAGGACCGATGTGAGCTTGTCGTTTGCGGGATTGTAGGTGAAAAGCCCGCCGTCCGCATATACGTAGTATTTTCCGCGGAACGGCACGATGGCGGATGAACCCCATGTCCCGTAAGGTGAACTGCCGTCGGAATACTTGTACTTATCGTACTTTTGCGACGTGCATTCATAAAGCTTTACTCCGCCTTTGTGATATAAGAAATTCTCATCCGAACGCATAAAGTAAAGGTGATCCGCCTTGCCGTAAAAGCTCGGGATATCATTACTTCCCACCGGGTCGTCGTAGGTCACGTCAACATTGTACCACTCGCCGCCGACTTTTACGATATTCCACATGTGGTTCATCTCTTCACTTATGACAAAGTCGCAGTCGATGCCTACCGAGCGTAGAACATATGCGTAAAAATACGCATATCCCTGGCACACTCCCTTGCCCCATTTGACAAAGTTATATATGTCTCTCACGGTATAGTCGAGGTCATACTCGTATTTCGCCGCTATGGCATCATGCATGAGCAGGGCTTTCTCAAAGTCGGACGCCCCGTCGGGGATAATCTCGGTAAGGGCGCTTACCTCCGCATCAACCGCAGCGAGACGCTCCTTATATTCGGAAAGCGAAAGCGAATAGCGCGGCTCGACCTCCGTGACCTTGCCGTTTATATCCCTGCTGAACGCATATGTGCCCGTATAATGGAAAAGCTCGGGGAATTCGTTTAGTATACTCTTCATGATACCGCTCAGTTTCTCGGCGTCGATATCATAGTCCGAGATATCAATAAGCGTCTCACACCCGGTCATTGCCGAGTATATACAGTCTGCGGCATCCGCCGTGTTATCCGACGCACCCGTTCCCGCAAATGAAAACAGGCAGACACACAAGACAAGCGCCGTCATCGCGGAAATAATTCTCTTCATAAAAGCCTCCGGTTTATTTTTTTATTTAAGCAGGTCTTCCATCTCGTCGACAAGCCCCGAGAAGAGCTTTACAGCCTCCTCAATCGGCGCCGGGCTCGCCATATCGACACCCGCACCGCGCAGAAGAGCTATCGGATCTTTCGAGCATCCGCCCGAGAGGAAACCGAGATAGTCGCGTGCGGCGCTCTCTCCGCCCGTGAGAATTCTGTTGGCGAGAGCCACTGCGGCGCAGAAGCCGGTCGAATACTGAAAAACATAGAAGTTATAATAAAAGTGCGGTATTCTCGCCCACTCGTAGGATATTTCCTTATCGACCGTGACGGCAGGTCCGTAGTAGTCGCAGTTGAGCTTATAGTAGATATCGTTGAGGACTTCGGAGGTAAGCGTCGTACCGCTCTCGGTAAGCGAGCTTATCTTCCTCTCAAACTCGGCAAACATTGTCTGGCGGTAGAGGGTCGTGCGGAACTGCTCAAGGAAATAGTTTATAAGGTAAGCGCGTGTGCGTTTGTCCTCGGTCTTTGAGAGCAGGTGGCGCATGAGCAGCACCTCATTGCAGGTGGATGCGACCTCGGCTACGAATATCACGTAGTCGGAATAAACTACGGGCTGATTTTCCTTTGAGAGATAGGAATGGAGCGAATGCCCCATCTCGTGGATAAGCGTAAACTGGCTGTCGAGCGTGCCCGTGTAGTTGAGCAGCACATACGGGTGCGGACGCGCGCCCGAGGAATATGCGCCGGAGCGCTTGCCTCTGTTCTCGTACACGTCTATCCAACGGTTGTCAAAGCCCTCCTTGATAACGCGGCAATAATCCTCGCCGAGCGGCTCTAACGCCTCAAGACATGTCTTTTTCGCCTGCTCAAAGGGTATCTTCACGTCCGCGTCGGCGACTATCGGAACATAAAGGTCGTACATATGCAATTCGTCAAGTCCGAGCAGCTTCTTGCGCAGCGCAGCATAGCGGTGCATAGGCTCGATATTCGCGCGGACGGTATCGATGAGATTGTGATAAACCTCGACGGGGACTTCGTTCGCGGTAAGAGCCGCCTCAAGTGCGCTCGGATATTTTCTCGCGCGGGAGTAGAAACAAAGCTGCTTATTCTGAGCGTCGAGAGTTGCGGCAATGGTATTTTCAAAGGAGTGATACGTCTCGTGCAGCTTGCGGAAAGCGTCGGCGCGCACGTTTCTGTCCGCCGAGGTACGGTATACCGCGTAGCCGCCCTCGGTAAGCGGCTTCTTCCCGTCCTTTGTTTCCACATCGGGGAAACGCAAATCCGCATCGCACAGCTTAGAGAATATATCCTCCGGGGCGTTTGCCATCTCGCCCGAGAGTGCGAGCAGCTTTTCCTCGCCCTCGGTGAGCGTGTGAGCGCGCTTTACAAGTATGCGGTCTATGGCATGGCGGTAAAGCTCAAGCCCCGGCTCGGTTTTATACATTTCCTCAAGTTTTTCGGACTCTATGCTCATTATCTCCGGAGCAGCGAAAGCGGAGGCGGCGGAGGTTGAGACAAGCAGGCTGTAGGCTCTGCCGCGCATCTCGGCGTACTTACCGACCGCCGTGTCCTCGTCGCCCTTGAGTGCTGCGTAATGATATACCGCACCCAGCTCTATGTCAGCCGCGTCTGACGCACGGAAGAAATCAAGCAGTGCTGTCGCGTCATGCAGTCTGCCCTGATAAGACGCTGTTTTCTCCGGTATCTTCTGCGCCTTTTTGTACGCCTCCTCCCACGCCTCGTCGCTTTGGAAGATGTCCTCGGTCGCCCATGTGTCGCGGGGATCGACCTCGCTTCGTGTCTTTACCTTATCACTCATTGTCTTTCTCCTTTTCGGGCGCGGGTGCGCCGGTTTTGTCATTTTTATCCGTATTTGTTTTATCGGTCTCGCTTTTCGACGTGTCGCCGTTCTCCACTATCGGAGGAACTACGTAGGTCTTTGACGGCGTTTTCGGCATCTCGGGGATGTCACGCCGCCGAGTGCGTGCGCGCCCTGCCTTTCCCGCCGAACCGTGCTTCTCGGGTACGGAGCTTTGCTCCGTCTGTGTCTGAGGCGGCACGGACTTTTCCTTTTTCTTCAGTGTGCCCTTTGCCTCTACGGGCGTGCGAGGCTGCGGAGCTGTCCTGCGCTTCTGCATTGCAGACAGGCGGATGAGCAGCACCGTAAGCAGCACCACAGCCGCGAGCAATATCCACATGACCGTCCTTACCGCCCTCTCGCCGGCATCGGGTCCGATCGGGAAAAGCTCGACTCCGCGTGCGTACAGGGTGAGTGCCGAGCCGTTCTCCGTTTTCGCGGATACGGTTATCTTCTCGATCTTATCTATCCCGTCAAGCGGGAAAGCAGCGTCTCGCCACTGCCCCGCGACAAGTGCCGACGTGCCGTAGAGAACCACCCTCTCGCCGTTCTTCGTGCCGACGAGGGTAAGGGTCAGCTCTGCCGCGTCGTCGGTGCACAGCGCCTTCAGCGTGAGCACCAATATATTATACTCCTCGCCTACAGCGAAAGCGTTAGTATAGCTTTTTATCATGCCGGAACTGTCCGCCTTGCCCTTTACGCAGAGGATTATTCCGTCCTGTCCCGCGACAAGGCTCGAGAGCGACTCGGTAGTCTTGTCGGCGATAAACTCATAGCTTCCTCCGTCGGTAAAGTCGGCGATATATACGCCCTTATCCTTATTCGGTATACTGCCCGTGTACTCTCCTATGCGGGTGCGGTTGACAAAGACATCGGGAAAAAGCTCGCCCGATATCACCGCGAACTCGTCCTCTCCCACAAGCGTGCGCAGGCGCTCGGCTATGCCGTTCTCATCGGTATCCGCGAGCGTATTCAGCGCCTTATACGCGCTGCGTGCCGTGCCGTCCGCTCCGTAAAGCCCGACGGCTTTCCCCTCATCGGGGTCGCTCCACGCATTGTATATAAATGTGTTTACCCCGTCGCAGGCGAGGGTCTGATAGTATGCGCAAAGAAGAGCCGCCTCCTGCGCATTGAGCGCCGCCACGGTATTCTCCGTGCACTCGGCGGTAAAGGTCATGGCAAGGTCGCGCACATAGCCCGAGCAGAGCATCCTCTCTTCCTTAAGTGCCGCCGCGACGTCACCTATATTGACGGCAAAATACTTATCCTGCGCGTCGCTCCTCCAGAAGTAATCCTCCCCTTCGGGGCTTGAGCCGTCCCACACTATTCCGAAAGGCACATCGGACAGCTCTTTACAAAGCTCGGTCATGTCGTCCATACCGTCCTGCCCGAGAGAAACATAAAGGGACGCTCCCGTATAGCCCGAGCGCAGAGCAGATGAGGTCAGTCTCACGAGAGATGCGTAGGCACTTAGCTCCGTGCTGCCGCGCGGCAAAATATAGCGTGAGACAAAGCCGTATGCCTTGTCCTCCCTGCCGTATCTGTCCGCGAGAAATTCCGTCAGTGCACTGTACAGCTTAAGCGACTCTCCGTCCGAAATATCAAAATCTTCTCCCGACTCGGAGAAGAGCACCTGAGCGGCGCTCGACGCCGACTGCATATCTCCCGGATTTATCTCAAGCCATACGGTGATATTCTTCTCGGACAGCGCACGCACGCGGTTATCAAGTGCGATGAGCGCCTCCTTATCCACGTGGTACACCCCGTCGGAGTACTCTACCTTTGCCGCTCCGTCGGCACTCACTGCGACAAGCTCCGAGAGGTCAAGGGAGACTATCCCGTGCCCTATGCCCTCCTCCGGCTGCTTATCAGACTCGGTGCGCACGCCTACGGAATTCTTCGGCGAAGGGGCAGAGCCCTTATTCTCCGTGAGCACGTCGGAGTTTTCTACGTAAGACGCGCTGCCGTGAGTGATATATTTTCCGCCGTCAAGGCGCGCTATGGCAAATTTATCATACTTGCGCGTGCGGCTGCCGTCAGTTATATCAACGCTGAATGTCAGATTTGCATTGGCGACAAGCTCAGCCACGGGCGCCATACGGTCGATATCGGAAAACTTCTCATACGGGGCAAGCTCGAAAAGATATACCCCGCACGCTCCGTAGACGTTTAAAAAGTCCTCGGACAGCGTTGCCTCGACCGTAATCTCCTTTCCGTCGTCCGAAAGCTTTACCGAGGTTATTCTCGTCGTCCGCTCCTCGGCGCTGACCGGTATAAACGTGCACAGCGTCATACACGCGCACAGCATTATAATTAAAAACTTCCTTGTATACTTCATATTAACTCGCCCTTATCTTCATTATGAGCCGATAATACGCTCAGCGGCTGCCTTTCCCAGGATATTTTTTTGACCATTATAACATATTTTCTTAACGTATGCAAGTACGGCGGCAGAAGTAAAAAAGCAAAACGCCGCAAGGGATTCACGGTCTCTTACGGCGTATTTCTGCTTTTTGCGCGCATTCTCTTTATAAACAGTGCCGCAAGGAGTACTATAGCCACTACCGCAGCGACGCACAGCACCACGAGGTAGTAGCTTATATTCGGGAACATAAGCGCAAGGAAATAATAGAAAAATGTCATTATCACGCCGGCTGCCATAACTCCCGCAGCTATGGGCGGCAGCGCCCTGCGCAGTCTCATATCCGTGAGAGCCGCGACAAGAGCGCCGGTCCACGCACCCGTACCCGGGAGAGGTACGGCGACAAAGATAAAAAGTCCCCACGTGCTGTACTTTTCTATTTTGCCTCGGTTTTTCTCGGCTTTTTTCTCGATCAGCTCTGCTATCCTCTCAAAAGGTCCTATGCGGCGCATAAGGGTGAGGATTTTCCTTATAAATATGATAATAAACGGTACGGGAAGAACATTCCCGAGCACGGCGGCTATATATGTGACGAGCCACGGCAGATTATTCGCAGGTCCGAACGCGATAGCGCCGCGCAGCTCGAGCACGGGTATCATCGACGTAAGAAAAACCTGCGCAACCTCACGAAATCCGTACCAGTCCGCCTCGATAATGTTTTTTACTATATATTCCGGTATATAATTAAAAACGTTTTTCATACGAAAGTATTTTACCATTTTTTATCATTGCTGTCAATGGCGTTTTTTATAATTTAAGCACCTTTTTAAGTCTCTTATACAGTACAAAGGTTATACCGCTGCATATAAGTCCCTTTGCCACCGTGAACGGCACATTGAAAATGAGAAGAGCGGCCGGGATGCTCTTTACAGCCGGGATAATCGCCTGATACGCTGCAAGCACCGCACTTTCGGGCGCGAATATCACGTAGTAGACGGGATAAACGATAAAGCAGTTGAGCGGCAGACTCGCAGCTCCCATGGCAAGAGAGCCTGTGAGCATGGCAATAAGCGCTCCGCGCTTTGTTCTCTTTCTCCTGTAGCAGATATCCGACACGACGCACAGAACCGTTCCGAGCAGGAAGTTTGACAGCTCCCCGACCCCGCCCGATGATGAATCGATTAAGTGCAGCAGATTTTTTATAAGGCAGACGCATATTCCCGCGGGCGAGCCGAGCATAAATGTCGCGAGCAGCTCGGGCAGGTCGGAAAAATCCATCTTAATAAACGGCGGTATGAGCATGGGCAGCGGAAATTCGAAAAACTGAAGTACGAACGCCACTGCGGAAAACATTGCTATGATAAGCAGATTTTTTAGTTTCTTATTCATTGTTTCTCTCCTGTACTTAAGAAAAAAATTATGCGGAGAAAAAACAGTCCCCCTTGTAAATATACAAGGGGGAAGGTATAAAAATGCCTGTAACTGCTCTTTCTTCTCTCATCCGGACTGTACCGTCGGTACGGGATTTTCACCCGTTCGGCTCTGCCCTCCTCGGCAGAGTTTGCGGACTCGGGCACTCGCGCCCTCACCGCCGGTGTGGAATTTCACCACCCCTTGAAGAATATAAGTCATCATACCCATGCCATACGGCATGGGTATGAATCGTATTAATTAATTACTCGATGATATCAACAACGACGCCCGAGCCTACGGTTCTGCCGCCCTCGCGGATAGCGAAGCGGAGACCCTTCTCGATAGCGATAGGTGTGATAAGCTCAACGGTCATATCGACGTTGTCGCCGGGGCGGCACATCTCAACTCCGTCGGGAAGGCTGATAGAACCGGTAACGTCGGTAGTTCTGAAGTAGAACTGCGGACGGTAGCCAGCGAAGAACGGCTTCTGACGTCCGCCCTCCTTCTCGGTGAGGACGTAAACCTGACCTACGAACTTGGTGTGAGGATGGATAGAACCGGGCTTGCAGAGAACCTGTCCTCTCTCAATCTCGTTCTTCTGGATACCGCGGAGAAGTGCGCCGATGTTGTCGCCTGCCTCTGCGTAGTCCATCATCTTGTGGAACATCTCGATACCGGTGATAACGGTGGTCTTCTTCTCATCGGAAAGACCTACTATCTCAACGGTGTCGCTCATCTTCAGAGTACCTCTCTCAACTCTACCGGTAGCAACAGTACCACGGCCGGAGATGGAGAATACATCCTCGACAGGCATAAGGAAGTCAAGGTCGCTCTTTCTGTCGGGAGTAGGAATGTACTCGTCAACAGCGTCCATAAGCTCAAAGATAGGAGCATATACGGGATCCGACGGATCCTTGGAGTCGGAGAGAAGAGCCTCTCTTGCCGAACCGCGGATAATCGGTACATCGTCGCCCGGGAAGTCGTACTGAGAAAGGAGGTCACGGATCTCCATCTCAACGAGGTCAAGCAGCTCAGCGTCGTCAACAAGATCGGTCTTGTTCATGAAGACAACGATTGCGGGAACGCCGACCTGACGTGCGAGAAGCACGTGCTCACGGGTCTGCTGAAGAGGTCCGTCAGTACCTGCAACGACGAGGATAGCGCCGTCCATCTGTGCTGCACCAGTGATCATGTTCTTGACGTAGTCAGCGTGGCCGGGGCAGTCAACATGAGCGTAGTGACGCTTGTCAGTCTCGTACTCAACGTGACGGGTGTTGATGGTAATACCTCTTTCTCTCTCCTCCGGTGCGTTATCGATCTGGTCATATGCCATGAATTCGACGTTGCCGTCCTTGAGTGCGAGAGTCTTGGTAATAGCAGCGGTAAGAGTGGTCTTACCGTGGTCAACGTGACCGATAGTACCAATGTTTACATGCGGCTTTGTTCTTTCAAATTTTGCCTTTGCCATTGTTATTTCCTCCTGAAATTTATCAAAAATTTTTAGTCTTTTTTATTGCGTAAGGATATTATTCCTTCTGCCACGGATTTCGGAACCTCTGCGAAGTGGCTCGGCTCCATAGAATACTGTCCGCGTCCCTGAGTCTTGGAACGCAGGTCGGTCGCATATCCGAACATCTCGGACAGCGGAACCATAGCGGTTATCTGCTGACCGCCCGCGACGGGATCCATGCTCTGAATCTGTCCGCGGCGGGAGTTGAAGTCGCCGATGACATCGCCCATGTAATCGTCGGGAGTAATCGTGACAACCTTCATGATAGGCTCTGTGAGTACGGGGTCTGCCTTTCTCATAGCCTCCTTGAATGCCATTGAACCGGCAATCTTGAACGCCATCTCGGAGGAGTCGACCTCGTGGTAAGAACCGTCATATACAGTCGCCTTGACGTCGACTACGGGGTAGCCCGCAAGCACACCGCTCTGCATGGCGCCCTGTATACCGGCATCGACTGCGGGGATGTATTCCTTAGGAATAGAGCCGCCGACAGTCTTATTGATAAACTCATAACCCTTGCCGGGCTCGTTCGGCTCGAGAATCATCTTTACGTGACCGTACTGTCCCGAACCGCCGCTCTGACGCTTGTACTTTGTATCGACGTCAGCACTCTTGCGTATCGTCTCCTTATAGGAAACCTGCGGCTTACCGACGTTTGCCTCGACCTTGAACTCGCGCAGAAGTCTGTCGACGATTATCTCAAGGTGAAGTTCGCCCATTCCCGCGATAATGGTCTGACCCGTCTCCTCATCCGTGTAGGTACGGAATGTCGGATCCTCCTCGGCGAGCTTCGCGAGGGCTATGCCCATCTTCTCCTGACCCGCCTTGGTCTTAGGCTCTATGGCAACCTTTATGACAGGCTCCGGAAACTCCATGCTCTCGAGGATTATGGGATGGCTCTCGTCGCACAGCGTGTCGCCCGTCGTGGTATTCTTAACACCTACGACTGCCGCGATATCGCCCGAATAGCATACGTCGATGTCGCTGCGCTGGTTTGAGTGCATCTGCAGAATACGTCCGAAACGCTCTCTCGAATCCTTCGTGGAGTTGTAAGCGGTAGAACCCGCCTCTATCTTACCCGAATATACGCGGAAGAAGCAAAGCTTTCCGACATACGGGTCTGTCATTATCTTGAATGCAAGTGCCGCGAACGGTCCGTTGTCGTCAGCCGGACGCTCTTCCTCCTCCTCGGTATCCGGGTTTACGCCGCGGATAGCGGGGACATCGAGCGGAGACGGCATATAGTCGAGGACTGCGTCGAGCAGCTTCTGCACGCCCTTATTCTTATAGGACGTACCGCATACCATGGGAACCATCTTGTTGGCTATGGTAGCCTTGCGTATTGCAGCCTTTATCTCGGCTATGCTCAGCTCCTCGCCTGCGCAATACTTCTCGAAAAGCTCCTCGTCCGTCTCGGCAACGCTCTCCACGAGTGCGTTGTGATACTCCTCAGCCTTCTCGCGCATATCCTCCGGAATGGGCTCTACGCGCATATCCTGTCCCATCTCGTCGTAGTATACGTCAGCCTCCATATTGATAAGGTCGATGATACCGCGGAAGTTCTCCTCCGCTCCGATAGGCAGCTGAATCGGTACTGCGTTTGCCTTGAGCCTGTCCTTGACCATGCCGACGACGCGGTAGAAGTCTGCGCCCATGATATCCATCTTATTGACGTATATCATACGCGGTACTCCGTACTTGTCAGCCTGACGCCAGACAGTCTCGGACTGAGGCTCGACGCCTCCCTTTGCGCACAGGACGGTAACAGAGCCGTCAAGCACGCGCAGCGAACGCTCAACCTCAACGGTGAAGTCAACGTGGCCAGGGGTGTCGATGATGTTTATACGGTGCTTCGGATACTGGTTCTTCTCACCGCTCCAGAAACAGGTGGTAGCTGCAGAAGTAATGGTTATACCGCGCTCCTGCTCCTGCTCCATCCAGTCCATGGTAGCCGCGCCGTCATGCGTCTCGCCTATCTTATGGGTCTTGCCCGTGTAGAAAAGGATACGCTCGGTCGTGGTGGTCTTACCAGCATCGATGTGCGCCATGATACCGATATTACGGGTTCTTTCAAGTGAATACTCTCTTGCCATTCAAATGCTCCCCTGTCATCAATATCTGTAGTGTGCAAAAGCCTTGTTTGCCTCTGCCATTCTGTGTGTTTCTTCTTTCTTTTTAACTGCTCCGCCCATATTGTTGAGAGCGTCGCAGATCTCACCTGCAAGTCTCTCTGCCATGGTGCGCTCGCTTCTCGCGCGCGAATAGGTGCGCAGCCAGCGCAGACCGAGGGTCTGACGGCGTGCGGGTCTTACCTCCATGGGGACCTGATAGGTCGAACCGCCGAGACGGCGTGCCTTTACCTCAAGGGTAGGCATGATGTTGTTGAGCGCCTCCTGGAATGCTTCCAGTGCGTTCTTGCCGGACTTTGCCTCTACTATTGCAAAGGCGTCGTAAACTATCTTCTGCGCAACTCCCTTTTTGCCGTCAAGCATCATATTGTTTATGAGCTTTGTGACCAGCTCGGAGTTATACATAGGATCCGGCAGAATCTCTCTTTTGGAAATTTGGCCTCTTCTTGGCATGATAACTTCCCTCCTTCATAAAGTATGAATCTCATAGGTACTCGATTTTACTCGCTTATGCAAAGAACAGACCTTCATAAACTTCATATCGGTAAAGAAGGATGTCTTTGTTGCAAAAACGATGTTGAGTCTTTGTGCCCGCGATTATTTCTTCGGGCGCTTTGCGCCGTACTTGGAACGGCCCTGCTTACGGTCGGCAACGCCCTGAGTATCAAGCGTACCGCGTATGATGTGATAACGTACACCGGGCAGGTCACGTACACGTCCGCCTCTGATAAGAACAACGGAGTGCTCCTGCAGGTTGTGTCCGATACCGGGAATGTAGGTCGTAGCCTCCATGCCGTTGGTGAGACGCACTCTCGCTATCTTACGCATAGCGGAGTTAGGCTTCTTCGGGTTTATTGTCGTAACCTTCGTGCATACGCCTCTCTTCTGAGGTGCGCTCTGCTTGATTGTTTCATTCTTAAGAGTGTTGAAACCCTTCTGAAGCACGGGAGCCTTACTCTTGTAGACTCTGTCCTGTCTGCCGCTGCGAACAAGCTGGTTAAATGTCGGCATTCTTTTTTCCTCCTTCTTTGCTGATATAAAGTTTATTGCCGCAAAACGGCATAGTTATGCCTATAAAGCGACGTCTATATTATATCAAAGGGTTTTGGTTTTGTCAACACATAGCGGGAAAAAAGTGCCGCGGCGCCGGGGTGCGGGCGCTTTTTTGCCGCCGTATCCGCGCTTTTTGCACGCGCGCGCTTGTAAAGCCGGTAAATGTATGGTATAATATAATGTAAAAAATTTCTCATACCCTACAGGAGATGATAAGCATGGATAAAAAGCTGAAGAAACTCGCGGGCTTTGCGGGTGTCGAGGGACCGGTCGTGACTATCGTCATGGACGGCGTAGGACTCGCCGCTCCCACCGAGGGCAACGCCGTTGCACTCGCCAACACCCCCACGCTCGATATGCTCATGAGCAAGTACCCCTGCCTGCGCCTCAAGGCTCACGGCACGGCGGTTGGGCTTCCCACCGACGACGACATGGGCAACTCCGAGGTCGGACACAACGCGCTCGGCGCGGGTCAGGTGTTCAGCCAGGGCGCTAAGCTCGTCTCGGAGAGCATAGAGAGCGGCAAAATCTTTGAGTCGCAGACATGGCTCGACCTCGTAAACAATGTAAAAACAGACGGCGGTACGCTGCATTTCATAGGACTTTTCTCGGACGGCAACGTCCACAGCCACATCGACCATCTGAAGGCAATGGTCAAGCGCGCAAAAGAGGACGGAGTGAAGTGCGTGCGCATTCACGCCCTGCTCGACGGCAGAGACGTAGGAGAGACGTCGGCGCTCGACTATATTCTCCCCTTTGAGGACTTTCTCGCGGGACTGAACAGCGATGACTTTGACGCACGGATAGCCTCGGGCGGCGGACGCATGAAGATAACCATGGACCGCTATGAGGCCGACTGGTCAATGGTTGAATTGGGATGGAAAACACACGTGCTCGGCGAGGGCAGACAGTTTGAGAGTGCGGAGCAGGCGGTAAAGACCTACCGCGAGGAGACTCACGCAATAGACCAAGACCTGCCTCCCTTTGTTATCGCGCACGACGGCAAGCCGGCAGGCACGATAGAGGACGGCGACAGCGTTATTTTCTACAACTTCCGCGGCGACCGCGCGATTGAAATTTCAAAGGCGTTTGACTCGGAGGTATTTGACAAATTCGACCGTGTGAGATATCCGAAGGTCATGTACGCCGGTATGCTTGAGTACGACGGTGACCTGCACATACCGAACAGATACCTCGTAAACCCGCCCGAGATAACAAACACGCAGAGCGAATATCTCGTAAACACCGGCATACGTCAGGCTGCCATATCCGAAACGCAGAAGTTCGGACACGTTACCTACTTCTGGAACGGAAACAAGAGCGGCAAATTCTCGGAGGAGCTTGAAACATACGTCGAGATACCGTCCGACATAGTTCCCTTTGAGCAGAGACCGTGGATGCAGTGCGCACTCATCACGGACAAGCTCATAGAGTTCCTCGAGAGCGGCGAATACAAGTATCTGAGAGTGAATTTCCCGAACGGCGACATGGTAGGTCATACGGGCAACATCGACGCGACAAGGTGCTCGATGGAGGCGCTCGACCTGCAGCTCGCGCGCATTCTCCCCGTCATCGACCGTCTGCACGGTGTGGCGATAATCACCGCCGACCACGGCAACGCCGACGAGATGTACGAGCTTGACAAGAGCGGCAACACAAAGCGCTCTGCCGACGGCAAGCCCAAGGCAAAGACGAGTCACACTTTAAACGCCGTGCCCTGCATCCTTTACGATAACTTCCATAAGGATAAGTACACGGTATTAAACGAAGGCTCATACGGCCTCTCGAACGTAGCAGCAACAACGGTAAACCTCCTCGGATATGAGGCTCCCGATATGTGGTGTACCTCTATGATAAAGATAAAATAAAGCCCCGCGCCCGGAATGAGCTATGCTCCTCCCGGGCGTAACGGCGTCTTTGACTTTCGGAAATAAATAAAGGAAACTATACATAATGGAAAAGTTTTTTAAATTAAAAGAAAACGGTACAACCGTCCGCACGGAGATAATCGCGGGCGTTACGACATTCATGGCGATGGCGTACATCCTCATGGTCAACCCCGGAATGTTCTCCGAGCTCGGCGTTGTATCCTACGGCGCTATCTATATAGCTACGGCTGTCTCTGCCGTCATAGGCTCGATGCTCATAGGGCTGCTCGCCAACCTGCCGCTCGCTCAGGCATCCGGCATGGGTCTCAACGCTTTCTTCGTATACACCGTATGCTTCGGATTGGGCTTCTCTTATGCGAACGCCCTGCTCTTTGTCCTCGCCGACGGAATTTGCTTCGTGCTGCTCACCGTCACGGGACTGCGCACAAAGATTTTTGATGCTATCCCGCGCAGGGTAAAGAAGATTATCCCCGCCGGAATAGGTCTTTTCATCGCATTTCTCGGCTTTCAGGACGCGGGAATCGTCGTGAACAATTCCTCCACCTGCGTAAGCCTCGCGTCATTCAACCTGCTCGGCTCGGCTACGTGGGCGAGCGTAATGCCCATGCTCGTTACGGTCTTCACCCTCATATGCATAGCCGTTCTCTCAAAGAAGGGCGTAAAGGGCGCAATCCTCTGGAGCATTCTCGGCGGAACTGTCGTTTACTATCTGCTCGGGCTGACCGTGAACGGATTTTACGTCGGATTTATGGACGGCAAGTCCTTAAATCCCTTTGCCGCATTTGCCGACTTCGGCTCGCTGTCCTTCGGCAAGGTGTTTACCGAGGGCTTTGACTTCTCCGCATATCTTGCAGTCGAGGGACACACGGTCGGCGGGCTTGTGATTGCATTCATCACGACTGCCCTTGCATTCTGCATGGTCGATATGTTTGATACCATGGGCACGCTCTACGGCGCTTGCCGCGGCGGAAATATGCTCATAAAGAACGAAAAGGGCGAGGAGGAAGTGCCGAATATGAACCGCGCCATGCTCGCGGACGCTATCGCAACCTGCACGGGCGCGGTATGCGGTACTTCGACCGTCACGACCTTCGTTGAGTCGTCCGCAGGTGTTGCTGCCGGCGGCAGAACCGGTCTTGCCGCGCTCGTCACCTCGGCTCTCTTCTTTGTCGCCATGTTCCTCTCGCCCATCGCCGCTCTCATCCCCGCATGCGCTTACGCCGCAGCGCTCATTTACGTCGGTATACTCATGATGGGCTGCGTAAAGGACATTCAGTGGGACAACCCGTCGGTTGCCGTTCCCTCGTTCCTCACGCTCGTCGTCATGCCGTTTACCTACAATATATCCTACGGTATAGCCTTCGGCCTTATCTCGTATGTCGCGATAAAGCTTTTCACGGGCAAGGTGAAGGACATAAAGGTCGGTACGTGGGTCATAACACTGCTCTTTACGGCAATGTTCTTCTTAACGCATTAAAAAAAACGGCATTACCATACGTAATCCGACTCAGGAGAAGCTCTCTGCGAGGGCTTCTCTTTTGCTTTTTGCGTCGCTTTTTCACGAAAAAACTCGGCAAAAACTTTTAATAAGGGGGCAAGCGAATGCGTTCCATATACTAAAGCTTTTGCGTCGCTTTTCACGAAAAGCGACCGGCAGCGATTAAAGGCTCTGCCTTTAAAATCCGGCAGCTTTCCCGAAAAAAGCTGCGCAAAAACTTCTAATAAGGGGTTAAGCTAACCTCTTTCTTATACAAAAGTTTTTGCCAAGCTTTTTACAAAAAGCTTGTGACGACAAAAAGCTCTTGAAAAATGAGTCGCCGTATAGTATAATTATTTTGAATTTAATGAATCGAGGTTTAACCATGCCGAGTACATTCAGGGGCGGTATTCACCCGGAGGGATATAAAAACGCGCGGCACTCGCAGATAAGGCGTATGCCGGCGGGTGCGAGGCTGACCATTCCCCTGCTTCAGGGCGAGGGCGCGGAGGCACTGCCGACGGTCACGGTCGGTCAGAGCGTCACTATGGGTCAGGTCATAGCCGACGTGCCGCGAGGTGCGCTCGGATGTCCCGTCCACGCGAGCGTCTCGGGCGTCGTCTCGGGGCTTACGGAGTACATCGACCCGCTCGGCAGGAAAACCGCCGCAATAGAAATAGACAACGACGGGAAGTATACCCCCTGTCCCGATAACGAACCGTATACCGCCTCTCTTGCCGAGGCTTCTCCAGAGAGTATAGCGGAGCTTATCCGCTGTGCGGGGATTGTCGGCATGGGCGGCGCGGGCTATCCGACCTACGCAAAGACACTTGACGCACGCGGCAAGGCAAGTCTGCTCGTAATCAACTGCGCGGAGAGCGAGCCTTTTCTCTCCTCCGACCACAGACTGCTCGTAGAGAACCCCGCCTCGGTAATAAACGGCGCGAAAATTCTCCTGCGTGCGACGGGGATAAAAAAGGCCTTTATAGCCATAGAGGACAACAAGCTCGACGCGGCGAACAAGCTCGAGGTTCTGCTCGCCGATGACAGCATGATAAGCGTACGCGTGCTGCGCGCGAAATACCCTCAGGGAGACGAAAGGCGGCTTGTGGGCGTACTCACGGGCAGAGAAATACCGACAGGCGGCAATCCGACCGACGTCGGTTGCGTCGTTTACAATGCGCAGACCTGCGCTGCGGTATATAACGCATTCGCCCACGGCACTCCCGTCACATCGAGAATAGTGACGGTTGACGGGGACTGCATTTCATCCCCGCGCAACGTCCTCGTGCCAATCGGAACGCACATAGGCGAGCTTATTGCTTTCTGCGGCAAGCTGCGCCGCGACGCGAAAAAGATAATCCTCGGCGGACCTATGACGGGTACCGCCGTCGGAAACACCGACTTTCCCGTTACAAAGACCGTGTCCGGCGTCACCGTCCTATCGGAAAAGCTCTGTCCCGAGATACCCGAGCACGCCGCATGCATACGCTGCGGCAGGTGCGTCGCGGCTTGTCCCGAGCACCTCATGCCCCTGTATCTCGCGCGCAGTGCAAAGGCGGGTGACCTGCGAGGATGCGAAAAATACCGTATATCCGCCTGCACGGAGTGCGGCAGCTGCACTTATATATGCCCCGGCGGCGTGCAGATTGTTTCTCTTATACACGGAGCAAAGGAAAAAATGAAGTCAGACGCTCGTGAAAAGAGCATATCCGACAATAAAGACAATGAAAATACGGAGGCAGAGAGCAATGGACAGTAAAAAAACGCTCGCGGTAACACCCGCGCCGCATATACACTCCCAGGTGACCACCCCCGTAATAATGGGAGACATAATTATCGCTCTCGTCCCCGCACTAATCTGGGCTTGCTACGTTTTCGGGATGCGCGCGCTCTATCTCACGGTTATCAGCTGCGCATCGTGCGTGCTTTTTGAGGCGGCATATGAGCTTGTACTCAAAAAACCGCTGACCGTCTCCGACCTCTCCGCCGTCGTCACCGGTATGCTGCTCGCTCTCTGTATGCCCGTGACCGTGCCCGTATGGATGCTGCCCGCAGGCGCTTTTGTAGCCGTAGTAATAGTAAAGCAGCTCTTCGGCGGAATAGGAAAAAACATACTCAACCCCGCGCTCACCGCGCGTGCCCTGCTCCTTCTCCTGCCCGGCATTACCTATACGACTCCCGTAAAGGACCGCTTTAACGGTATACTCACGGGCAGCCTTGACGGGCTCGCGGCATCCACTCCGCTCACGGGTCTGCACGCAGGCAAACTGCCCTCGGATGAGTCGGGATATACGACCCTTGACCTCTTTATCGGCAACGTCCCCGGGGCTATGGGCGAGATAAGCGCACTGCTGCTCATAATAGGCTTTATTTATCTGCTCTTCAGGCGGGTAGTGTCATGGCATATACCCGCCGCCTTTATCGGCACTGTCGCGCTGCTCACTCTTGTTTTTCCGCGCTCGGGCGCGGCTGCCATACCGTTTATGGCGAGCGAGCTTTTCTCGGGGAGTCTCATGCTCGGCGCTCTCTTTATGGCGACCGACTGCGTGACAAGCCCGATAACCGACACGGGCAAGCTGATATACGGATGTCTGTGCGGCGTCTTTACCGTACTTTTCCGCTATTTTCTGCCGAGCGGCGAGGGCGTGCCGTATGCGATACTGCTCATGAATGCCCTCTCCTATTTCGCACCGCGCATTCCGCTGAAAATGCCCGAAAAAAAGAAAAAATGAAGCTTTCACTTGTGCGCGCCGCCTGTCGGCGCGCTTTTCTTTATATGCGAATGATTTTTACCGATTTGAGCAAAAATATTGATTTTTGTTTTAACGGGTGTTATAATAAAGAGTAATTAACAAATAACAGAAATGAAAAGAACAAGAGGTTTGTTTTGATAAGAGAGGATTTAAGAAATATCGCCATCATAGCCCACGTCGACCACGGCAAGACGACGCTCGTCGACGAAATGCTCAAGCAGGGCGGAGTTTACCGCGAAAACCAGGCAACGACCGAGCGCGTAATGGACTCGGGCGACCTTGAGAGAGAGCGCGGAATTACCATTCTCGCGAAAAATACCGCGGTACACTATAAGGATGTAAAAATAAATATCATCGACACCCCCGGTCACGCCGACTTCGGCGGGGAGGTCGAGCGCATACTCAAGATGGTCAACGGCGTTCTCCTGCTCGTCGACGCAGCGGAGGGTCCTATGCCGCAGACACGCTTCGTGCTCCAGCGCGCTCTTGAATTAAATCACAGGGTCATAGTCGTAATAAATAAAATAGACAAGCCGGACGCACGCCTCGAGGAGGTCGAGGAGGAGGTTCTCGAATTGCTCATGGACCTTGACGCGACGGACGAACAGCTTGACTCACCCATGATATTCTGCTCGGGAAGAGCCGGCACGGCATCGCTCTCCCCTTATGAGCAGGGCACGGACCTGAAGCCGCTTTTCGATACTATTCTTGAGTATATCCCCGCGCCGTCGGGCGACGAGAATGCTCCGCTGCAGGTTCTTGTTTCTTCCATAGATTATAATGAGTACGTCGGCAGAATAGGCATCGGCAGAATTGAAAACGGAAAAATGACCGTAGGCGAGCAGGTGGTCATCACAAACTACCATGACGAAACAAAGAAAAAGAGGACGAAAATAGTCTCCCTCGAGCAGTTCACGGGACTCGGCAGGACGCCGGTCACCGAGGCGTACCCCGGAGACATAGTAGCTTTCTCGGGTGCTGAGGACATAACGATAGGCGATACCGTATGTTCACCCGAAGCTCCCGCGCCGCTTTCGTTCGTCAAGATAACAGAGCCGACCCTCGAGATGACATTCTCGGTAAACGACTCTCCGTTTGCGGGCAGGGAGGGTAAGTTCGTCACATCGCGCCAGATACGCGCACGCCTTTACAGCGAGCTTTTAAAGGATGTTTCGCTGCGCGTTGAGGACGGCGAAACGACCGACTCCTTCCGCGTATCGGGCAGAGGCGAGATGCACCTCTCAATACTCATAGAGACTATGCGCCGCGAGGGATATGAGCTTGCGGTGAGCACGCCAAAGGTCATTATGAAGGAGATAGACGGCGTGACATGCGAGCCTATCGAGCGCGTGCAGATAGATGTCCCGGACGGCAGCAGCGGTTCGGTCATAGAGAAGATGAGCGCACGCAAGGGCGAATTTCTCGATATGGTGTCGCACAACGGCAGAACGCGCATTGAATTCAGCATTCCGTCCCGCTGCCTCATAGGCTACCGCTCGGAATTTATGACAGACACGCGCGGCGAGGGTATAATCAATACTATTTTCGACGGATACAAGCCTTATAAGGGTGAGATAACCCGCCGTTTCACAGGCTCTCTCATAGCGTCCGAGACGGGCGAGTCCACGTCCTACGGACTTTACAATACGCAGGAGCGCGGCGAAATGTTTATCGGCGTGCAGACACCGGTATACGAGGGTATGATAGTAGGGCGTTCGCCCAAGCTCGGCGATATCGCCGTAAACGTATGCAAGAAAAAGCATCTGACCGCGGTTCGCTCCACGGGCGCTGACGAAAAGCTGCTGCTCACGCCTCCGGTTATATTCTCACTTGAAGAGGCAATAGAATTCATCGCCGACGACGAGCTTATTGAGGTCACGCCGAAGAGCATCCGTCTGCGTAAAAAAATCCTCGACAACTCCCTGCGCCTCAAGGACCAGGCAAAGCGCAAGGAAGCCGCGGGAAAGTAAGAAAATATGCAGAAATGATTATTCAAAGCAATGCCTCCGTCACGAATTTGTCGTGACGGAGGCATTGTCATAAAGAAACGGCTTTTACAGAACGTCAGCGTACCGTACCGCCTTACTCGGATTTCGCCGAGGCTTTCTCCTGCGTCTTTTTGCGCGCCCTCCTTCTGCATGAGATAACCTCGATTACCTTAAGCACGGCGGCAATCAAATACATCGCGCCGTTTATGTAAAGATATGATTTATATACCACGTGTATGGCTTCAAGCGAAAGAGAAAACGGCACTCCCATCTCCGGATGGCATATCGCATAGTAGAAGAATGTTATGCCTACGGCAGACATCGCAAATCCGATTTTTAAGAAAATTTTCGACTTCATCGCTCCCTCTCCTTATGAGTACATATTTTATCCGTAAGCGCCGAAGTAAACCGAAAGGTGCTGTGTATTCAAACTGTTTCTATTATGATAATAACATATCTTACTTCTTTTGTCAACATTATCCTCGACTGTCCTGCTGCGGCAGTAATTTTTTTATGTTCCCGCAAAAATACGCGGGAGAGTTTTATTTTTCAGGCACAAAAAACGGTTTGCGTTTCATCTCCGCTTGTGATATAATGATTTTACTTGATTTTAGTATACGGAGGCGCGGAGGATGCACGGTCTGCCCGATTTTCTCAAAGAAAAACTGAATGAACAATACGGCGAGGCGCTGTGCGCCGTGATAGAGCGCGGCATGAGCGAGCGGCGCGTGACAAGCTTTCGCGTAAATACGCTTAAGGGCACGCCGGGGGACGTGGCGGAAATGCTGCGTACGGACGGGATAGAATGCTCTCCCGCGCCGCTCGGAGACACGGCATTCGTGACCTCGTGCAGCGCACATGAAATTTCACGCACGCACGCTTATGAGTCGGGACTTATTTATCTTCAGAGCCTGTCGTCAATGCTGCCCGTGATGTTTCTCGGCGCGCAGGCGGGTGAAGACATACTCGATATGGCGGCCTCTCCCGGCGGCAAGACCTCGCAGATTGCGGCTGTGACCGGCGGGAAAGCGTGCATTACCGCGTGCGAAAAAAATGCCGTTCGGTTTGAGCGGCTGAAATTCAACATGCAGCGTCAGGGGGTGGGCAGGGTTTCGCTCATTCACAAGGACGCATGCGCGCTTGATAAAATGTTTGTTTTTGATAGAATACTGCTCGATGCGCCGTGCAGCGGCAGCGGAACGCTCGAGCTTTGGCGGGACGAGCCGCCGGCAATCTCCGAGGAGCTTGTCACACGCTCGGTGAAAACACAGCGGCGCATGTTAAGCTGCGCGCTTGACCGCCTGAAGAGCGGGCATGAAATGATATACTCAACCTGCTCTCTGCTGCATGAGGAAAATGAGGATGCCGTAAGGTCGGTACTCTCCCGTGCGCAGATAATCCCGCTCGAAGCGCCCGAATATCTGCCTCTGCTGCCGTCGGCGACGGGCGGTTGCATCACGGTAGCGCCGTCAGAGATGTACGAGGGCTTTTTCATCGCAAAGCTGCGAAAAAAGGGATAACACGGAAACGCCGTCGGTGCACAAAGGAGAAGCTCTCGCGCAGAGAGCTTCTCCTTTGTGCCTTCGTATAGTAAATGCCGCCTTATTTTATATTACTGCGGAATGCAACGGCTTTGCCTATTATGCGTATCTTCTCAAGCTCCCGCCCGACGAAAACGAACGGCTCATATTTAGGATTTTCCGCCTGCAAAACAAGCTTTCCCGACTCGGGATAGTAATACACCCTCTTGAGCGTTGCCTCGTCGCCTATTATCACCGCCGCAATATCGCCGTTGTCAACCGCGTTCTGCGAACGGCAAAATACCATATCTCCGTCGTATATCCGCGCGCCCGTCATGCTGTCCCCGCTTGCCCTTAAGCAAAAGTCCGCACCGATATCCTCTCCGCAATCCACGTAATCTCCGCGCGTCTCGTCCGCAAATATCGGCTCTCCGCACGCTACCGTGCCGAGCAGCGGAACACGCTTTGTCCGTATCGGCAGAATATTCGGAAACTCCGCTATATTGCTCTCCGCCGACAGCCTCTCCGCTCCCGTCAGATAGTTCATATCCACTCCGAATATCTCCGCCGCCGCCGTCAGCGTTCCTATCCCCGGCTCGCGCTCGCCGCGCTCATACATATTTACACTGCTCTTGCTTATCTTCAGCCTGTCCGCGAGCGCCTGCTGCGACATTCCCGCGCTCAGACGCAGTGCGCGCAGCCTTTCGTTAAATTTCGCCATAACCTTCTCCGTCCCGTATATGTCCCATAAATTCTTTCCACTACATTATACACTATATGTGTTCAGCTTGCAATTGTCATGGTGCACAAAGAGTGCTCTTTTCGGCAAAGAAATTTGTATTTTCGTGCTATTGCGCCGTGCCGGACAGAGTTGTATAATATATGTGCACTAAATGTGCTCGGAAGGAATGATGCATAATGCCGAAGGAAAAACAATATATCGCGATAGATTTGAAGTCATTTTACGCATCGGTCGAATGCGTGGAACGCGGACTTAACCCGCTGAAAACAAACCTCGTCGTAGCCGACAGGACACGCACGGAAAAGACCGTATGCCTTGCCGTGACGCCCGCTCTCAAGGCTTACGGCATATCCGGCAGAGCAAGACTTTTTGAGGTAACTGAGACCGTGAAAAGAATAAACCGCGAGCGGGCACGCCGATGCCCCGGCAGCTTTCTCTGCGGCAGCTCGACGGACAGTGACGAGCTTTCGCGTGACCCCGCTCTTGCGCTTGATTTTATTGTCGCTCCGCCGCGCATGTCGCTTTATATGGAGGTAAGCGCGCGCGTATACAGGATTTATCTTAAGTATTTTTCGCCGCAGGATATACATGTTTACTCGGTCGACGAGGTATTTATCGACTGCACGCCTTATCTCGGGCTTTACGGGGACGCGCAGACGCTCACACGGCGCATAATAGGCGATATTTTAGCTTCGACGGGCATTACCGCGACGGCGGGGATAGGCACTAACCTTTATCTATGCAAAATAGCCATGGATATCGAGGCAAAGAAAATGCAGCCCGATGAAAACGGTGTGCGCATAGCGGTACTCGACGAGCGCAGCTATCGCGAGCGCCTTTGGGAGCACCGCCCGCTCACCGACTTTTGGCGGATAGGTGCGGGCAGCCGCCGCAGACTCGAATCGCACGGGATGTACACCATGGGAGATGTGGCACGCTGCTCTCTCGGCAACGAGGAGCTGCTTTATCGACTCTTCGGAGTAAATGCCGAGCTGCTTATAGACCATGCCTGGGGGTGCGAAAGCTGCACCGTTGAGGATATAAAAAATTATCGCCCGCAAACACACAGTATGAGCACCTCTCAGGTGCTCAAATGTCCGTACGGTAAGACGGACGGCGAGCTGATAATCCGCGAAATGACCGACTCGCTTGTGCTTGACGCGGTGCGGCGCAGGGTCAAGACAAGCCTCATAACTCTCGATATCGGTTACGACGTATCAAACGACCGCACGGAGTACGCCTGCAGCGCAAGAGACAGATACGGCAGGGCAGTACCGCCGCCGTCGCATGTCTCGGTAAACTTCGGAAAACACACATCGTCGTCGGCACTTATTATATCGGCGGCGGTAGAGGCTTACCGACGGACGGCAAAGGACGGGCTGCTCGTGCGCAGGCTGACCGTTTCGCTGTGTCTGCTCGCCGACGAGAGAAATGTGGAAAAAGCCGAGGCACAGACAGCGGAACAGCTCGATATGTTCACTGACTACAGCGAGCGCGACAGGAGGCGTGAGGAGGAAAAAGCGGCTCTCGAACGCGAGCGGAGGTGGCAGCTCGCCCGCCTCTCCGTGCGCGACAGATACGGAAAAGCAATGCTGCTGCGCGGCTGCGACGGGCTGCCCGCGGCAACCGCGCGTGAGCGATGCGCGCAGATAGGAGGACACCGTGCCTGAGAACAGAGCTCCGCATAACTATACGGCGAAAAAGTCCGACAGCTCATACTCGGATATAATCGATCAGCCGCGCCCGATGACAAACAGGCGCCGCATGACGCGCGAGGCAAGAGCCGCGCAATTTGCGGCATTCGCCGCCCTTACGGGTTTTGACGATGTAATAGAAAGAGAGAATGACACGAGCCCTTTGTAAGCCCGGGCAGCTTTTTGCAAGCTTTTCGTGAAAAGCCCGGCAAAAGCTTTTGTATATGGAACGCTCTCGCCTGCCCTCTTATTTGAAGTTTTTGCGCAGCTTTTTTGAGAAAAGCTGCCGGATTTTAAAGGCAGCGCCTTTAATCGCCGCCGGTCGCTTTCCCCTCGAAAAGCGACACAAAAGCTTTTGCAGACGCATGATATCTTAACAAGCGAAAAGCCTTAGTATACCCCTGTTTTTTTGAAGTTTTTGCCGAGCTTTTTCGGAAAAGCTCGTGAATTTCGCGCCGTAGGCGTGAAAGAGGAGAAACCCTCGCCGAGGGTTTCTCCTTGACTTTGTTTACGAACAAACATTGCCGCTTTTCGGGGGAAAGCTGCTGAAAAGCTGCCGGATTATCTGCGTTTATATATCACTATCTCGGGCGAGCTGCCGTTCACGCCGTAGCTGCATACCAAAATAAAGTCCGCGCCCGCAACGACTCCGCAGCATACACCGATTCCATCATACTCAATCTGAGTGCCGAGGTAAATGTCATCATCCGACAACAGCTTTATTTTCTCACCCGACGGGACTGTATATTCAAGATTGACATACCTTCCCGCAAGCTCATACAGCCGCTCGGCGCGGCATATGCCTTCGCATTCAAGCAGCTCGTTTACCTCGTCAAGCAGCTTTTTCTTATATTCATCTTATGCGCCCCTGCCGCCCGTCTTTATATACTCGGCTGCAATGCAGCGGCCTCCGAACGGTCTGCCCCTCGTCTCGGCGCAGCCGCGGCAGTCCTCTCTTGTCGGGCAGACGGCGCAGTCTGCGCCGCATATCGCGCTCATTTGCTTTCCCCCGCGTCCGTATGCACGTCAAGCTGCGGGAACGGTATCTCTATGCCCGCACCGTCGAAAGCTTTTTTCACAAGTCCGTTTATCTCGATCTGCGCATCCCAATAGTGCTCCCATTTAACAAAAATGCACAGTTTATACATTACCGCCGAGTCGCCGTGGGCGCTGACATATGCAAAAGGTTCGGGGTGCCCGAGCGTCCATTCGTACCCGCGCGCGACTCCGAGAAGTATTTCCTTTACCTTGTCAACATCGTCAGAATACGATGCGGAAAATTCAAAATCCGCTCTGCGGTACGGCTCGGTGGAATGATTCACGACCGCGCCCGCCGTCAGATTACCGTTCGGTATCGTCACGACCTGCTTATCTGCCGTGACTACCATTGTATAAAAAACCGAAATCGAGCGAACCGTCCCGGTATAGCCGCCCGCCGTGATGAAATCACCGACGCGGAACGGCTTGAATATCAGAAGCATAAGCCCGCCCGCGAAATTTGACAGCGAGCCCTGCAGCGCAAGTCCTATCGCAACGCCGCATGAGGCGAGAATGGTGATAAAGCTCGTCATCGGTATGCCGAGGATGTTCGCCGCCGTAATTATCACAAGCGCGTTCAGAAGAATTCTCAAGAGGCTTATGATAAACGACAAAGCCGTCGGGTCAAGCTTTTTCATCACCTTGCCCTTTTGTATCAGGCGGATGAAAGGCCCTACCGCCTTAAGCCCCGCTATCAGCACTATCGCCGCATATAAAAGCGACATGCCGACGGATGCAATCTCCTGCATTATTTTATTAAGCACCTCTTCAAAGTTTATCATTTTTACCTCCGTCAGTTTATATGTATCTCCGTTGTATTACCGTTTTGCAAAAGGGAAATTACGCCGTCCTGCGGCTTTTTCAGCGTGATTGTAAAGCTGCCGTCCTTTTTCTGCGAGCAAACCTTGCCGTTTGCCGTTAAACTATAGCCCGGGTCGCTCGTACCCGAAAGGGTTATACAGCCGTCCGCCTCTGCGGTCACTGCGGCGCTCGGCTGCGTGCCGTCGGAGTAGCTCCGAATATATTTTATTCTCGTCGAGAAAAGCTCCTCGAGCGAATCCGTCACGCCGCTGTCGTTTCCGTACAGCGCAGCATATCCGTACAGTATGCTGCCGCGGTAGTTTTTATACTCCCGCGCGCTCGCTATCTGGCGGGCAATCTCGCCCGCGTCCCATTCGCCGCTCTTATATGCCGCGTGGGATATGTAATATTTAACACCCGTGCCTTCGAGCGCCGCATTCCACCATGAGCAAAGCTCCTCATACGGTGCGGCCTCGCTCGACAATTGCCAGTATATCTGAGGTGCGAGGTAGTCAAGAGCGCCTGTGCGCGCCATGTCGAGCACATCACAGTACAGGGACTTGTACGCCTCAAAGCCGCGCGTCGCCGAGCCGTTATTCTGCCCGTCGTCGTTCTGCCATATGCCGAAAGGTGCTATGCCGAAAAGGCAATCGGATTTTTTATCCTTTATTGCTTTCATGCACGAACGCGCAAGCTCCGTGCAGCTCGCACGGCGAAAATCGCCTAAATCCGAATAATCGCCGCCGTATTTTTCATACGCCGCCGAGTCGTCAAAGTCTTGTCCCTCAATCGGGTATGGATAAAAATAATCGTCAAAAATTATACCCTGAATATCGTAATTTTCTGCAAGCTCCGCGCAGACCGACGCTGCAAGCTCACGTACCTCGGGCAGACCGAGATTGTAATAAAGTTCCCCGCCGTATTCTACGGTAAGCTCCGGATTTTTCACTGCCGGATTTTTCCGCGAGAGAGCATTCTTATCGAGCGCGCCCGTCGTTATTCGCATGGGATTTACCCACGCGTGCACGGCGATACCCTTTTCGTGTGCGGCTTTACAGACGTACTCAAGGATATCGAAATCGCCGGGAAAAGCCGCGCCCTCCCTGCCCGTCACCACCGACGACGACGGCAGGATTTCCGAATGCCACAGTGCGTCGGAATACGGGCTTACCTGAAAGAAAATGGTGTTTAACCTGTTTTGGGCACAGAAATCAACTATTCTGTCCGCCTCGTAGGCAAGCTGACGTGCACTTAAACCTTTTTTCGACGGATAATTTATGTTATATGCGCTCGCGATATAAACCCCGCGCATCTCCTCGTCCGCATCTCCCGGGGATAGGTCAAGCGCCTCGGCGGGCTGCACGCCGAAAAGCGTGTACATGCTGTCCTTCTCCGCTTTTCCCCTGCCGAGCAACATAACGATACAGCCAAAAATGACAGCTGCCGTCACGGGAATAAGAGCGGCAAGGAAGAAGAGCATACCTCTGTTCTGCCCTGCCGGTGCGGGTGCGCCGACCGTGCGCAAATTCTTTTTATTATATAATTCGGGCGCTGATGCCATTTGTTTTTCCTCGTTTTTGTTCTCTTCCCCGTTATTTAAACGTGAATCCGAGTCGGGTATCCCGTTGTTTTCTTCTGTATTTTCAAGTCGTTCTCCCGCCTCTCGGTCCGACGGCACGCCTTGCGCTGCGTTATGTTCAAATTCCGGACGGGTGTTCGGCTCTGTGTCAGTCGCGTCTTCTCCGTACAAATCCGCGGCGACGTGTGTATATGACTGCGGCGCTGTGCGCTCGTCGGGCAATCGCTCCCCGGACTCTCCGCGGGCGCTCGGTTCATGCCCGTCAGGCTCAAAAATCTCCTCGGGAATTCTGTCGCTCAAATTCTCACCCCATTATACCACCGACGCCCTCTTTTTACAAGCCCGGCTTTCTTTTACATTCATTTTTACGTTGATAATACCGCCATTATTCCCCGGGCTTTTTTAAAAAAGCTCGGGAATAAATGTTGCCGTTTTTCCGGAAAAGCAGCGCAAAAGCTTTTGCAGACAGGGATAATAAACTCTTGCAGACGTTTAACAACACGAAAATTTCGGTTTTACCCGTTCAATATTATGTTTGTTAATTCGTAAGTGTAAGGCTTTTCACGGGTAACCGGTATATATGAAAAAACACGGCGGAAAGCCGTGTTTTTTCTTGTACGTCCGCTGTTGCGGGCGGTTTTATTTGGGATAGTTATTTGGACTTTTTGTCCTCTTTCTTATCCTCTGCCTTGTCCTCAAATCCTACGAGGCGGATGAGTGCCATCTCTGCGGCATCTCCGCGGCGCGGTCCGAGCTTGTATATCTGGGTATAGCCGCCGTTTCTGTCGGCATACTCGGGGGCGATGGTTGCAAAAAGCTTGCTTACAACATCTTCCTTCGTTATATATGCCATTGCCTGACGGCGTGCTGCAAGAGTATTAGTCTTGCCCAGGGTTATCATTTTCTCAGTAAGAGCGGCGACTTCTTTTGCTCTCGTGTAGGTCGTCTCTATCTTGCCGTTTTCGAGCAGATAGGTTACCATGCCGCGCAGCATAAGATTTCTGTGTGCGCTCTTCCTGCCAAGTTTTCTTGTTCCCGGCATTTTCTTTCCCTCCTATTCAGTCTTCTTCACGCTTCAGGTCAAGACCGAGCGAATGTAATTTTTCGATTACCTCTTCGAGGCTCTTCTTACCGAGGTTACGAACCTTTATCATGTCGTCCTCGGTCTTGTTGATGAGATCCTCGACGGTATCAATGCCGGCGCGCTTCAAGCAGTTGAAGCTGCGTACCGACATGTCAAGCTCCTCAATGGTCATCTCAAGGACCTTCTCCTTGATGGTCTCCTCACGCTCAATCATTATCTCTGCGTTCTTTGTCTCGTCGGAAAGCTCGACAAAGAGGTTGAGATGCTCGTTGAGAATCTTGGCTGCAAGAGACACTGCCTCTTTCGCGGAGATTGTACCGTTTGTAAGTACATCAAGGGTAAGCTTGTCAAAGCCGATGTTGTTTCCTACTCGCGTATTCTCTACGTTGTAGCTTACCTTATATACGGGGGTATATATGCTGTCGGTGTATATCACTCCGACTATCGGCTGATTGTTCTGCTTGTTCTTCTCCTGAGAAACATATCCTCTTCCGCGATCAAAGGTCAGCTCCATGTAGAAGCGGGTATCCTCCGATACGGTTGCTATATGCTGCTCGGGATTGAGTATCTCGATATCCGCGTCGGTCTTGATGTCGCCCGCGGTGACTTCGCACGCGCCGGTCTTGTCAATGACCACGGTCTTAGGACCGTCGGAATAGAGCTTTGCGACTATCCCCTTGACATTGAGGACGATTTCGGTTACGTCCTCCTTTACCCCGTCGATGCAGGATATCTCGTGGAGAACTCCGTCTATCTTTATGCTCGTAACCGCCACTCCGGGCAGCGAGCTCAAGAGCACTCTGCGCAGTGAGTTGCCGAGGGTAGTGCCGAATCCCCTCTCAAGAGGCTCGACTATGAAAGTACCTTGCGTACCGTCCTCGACCTCTTCGATAACGGATATGTTTGGCTTTTCGATTTCTATCATACCTATTCCTCCTATATGTTGTTTTGGGTTTACAAGTTTGCCTCGCGGCGCTCTCACGCCGCGTCAGGCAGGAGGTGCGGATTATTTGGAGTAAAGCTCGACGATAAGCTGCTCGTCAACCTCAAAGTCGATGTCCTCACGCTTCGGAAGAGCGACTACCTTTGCGGTTGCGTTTGCCTTGTCTACTTCAAGCCATGCCGTGCCTGCGCCCTTGCTCTCGGAGAGAGACTCGCACAGACCCTTTATCTTTGCGTTTGAGCGGCTCTCGTCGCGGACGCCGATAACATCGCCGACCTTCAGTATGATGGACGGAATTGTCGCTTTCTTGCCGTTCAGGCGGAAGTGACCGTGGAGCACGAGCTGACGCGCTTCCTTACGGCTCTCTGCCATACCCATGCGATAAACAACATTGTCAAAGCGGCGCTCAAGCAGTGCAAGCAGATTTTCACCTGCAACGCCTTCCTGCTTTTCCGCCTGGCTGTAATAGCCCTTAAACTGCTTCTCAAGAACGCCGTAGTAGCGTCTTGCCTTCTGCTTCTCGCGCAGCTGCATTCCGTATTCCTTGAGCTTCTTCTGCTGTGCTCCGTGCTGACCGGGTGCTGTTCCTCTGCGGTCAAGGGCGCATTTGCCCGATGTGCAGCGCTCACCCTTTAAGAAGAGCTTCTGGTTCTCTCTGCGGCAAAGCTTGCACGCAGGTCCTGTATATCTTGCCATACTTTTATCCTCCTCTAATAATCAGACGCGGCGGCGCTTAGGCGGGCGGCAGCCGTTGTGCGGGATAGGAGTTACGTCCTTTATCATGGTGATCTCAAGTCCCTGTGTGTTGAGAGCGCGGATAGCGGACTCGCGTCCCTGTCCCGGTCCCTTTACGTATACCTCTACGCTCTTCATGCCCTGCTCTGCTGCGAGCTTTGCTGCGTGCTCAGCTGCCATCTGAGCTGCGTAAGGTGTGGACTTTCTCGAGCCCTTGAAGCCCATCTCACCTGCGGATGCCCACGATACGGCATTTCCGCGAGTGTCGGTTATCGTTACTATCGTGTTGTTAAAAGTGGAACGGATATGTGCAACGCCTTTTTCGACGTTCTTTTTCTCGCGACGTCTCTTAACAACCTTTTTTGATGTTTTAGCCATTGTTATATCCTCCCCTTATTTCTTTTTGTTTGCTATGGTCTTTGCGGGTCCCTTACGGGTTCTCGCGTTGGTCTTTGTTCTCTGTCCGCGTACCGGCAGTCCCTTACGATGGCGGATACCGCGGTAGCAGTTAATCTCTATCATGTTCTTGATGTCGAGAGCCACGTCACGGCGGAGGTCACCCTCAACCTTGTAGTTCTCTTCTATCTCGTCACGAAGCTTTGCTACCTGCTCTTCCGTCAGGTCCTTTGCACGCGTCGAGGGGTCAATTCCGGTTGCTGCCAGAATGTCCTGTGCGCTCTTTCTTCCGATTCCGTAGATATAGGTAAGTGCTATCTCTACTCTCTTAGCGTTCGGAATATCTACACCAGCTATACGAGCCATCTTTTATCTCCTTTTGTGTAATAATATGTGGGAAATGCTGCTCAGCCCTGTTTCTGCTTGTGCTTGGGGTTTTCGCATATGACCATCACGGTTCCTTTTCTCTTGATGATCTTGCACTTTTCACAGATTTTCTTTACGGATGGTTTAACTTTCATTTCTTTACCAGCCTTTCTTACTTGGAACGGTAGGTGATACGTCCCTTGGTGAGGTCGTAGACCGAAACCTCGACCGTGACCTTGTCACCCGGAAGTATCCAAATATAGTTCATTCTCATCTTGCCCGATATAGTCGCGTTGACTACGTGACCGTTGGGCAGCTTGACCTTGAAATTCGCGTTCGGGAGAGACTCAAGTACGACTCCCTCAAACTCTATCACGTCATTCTTCGGCAGAATAATCACTCCTTAATCTGTCAGTCTCGTCCAAAGCATCCTCAACTGCCTTACACGCCTTCGCTAACTCGGTGTCAGTCAGCGCGCCGCGGTGTATAAGAGAGTCGAGCGGCGACACGTCGCCTGCAATGACTACCAAATGCTTGGGATTCTTTTTTTTGGGATTTGATATACGGTGCGTGCGTCCGTCGGCGACAAGCACGCGCCCGTCAGCCGTTTCTCCGACCTCAAGCGCTACTCTTCCCATGTCTCTTCCGGCAAGGGAGAGTACAAAATGCATCTGCATCAGTCCACCTTTGTCAGCAGTATCGGACCGTCATCCGTGACAGCCACGGTATGTTCATAGTGAGAGGAAAGCGCGCCGTCAAGCGTACAGACTGTCCAACCGTCATCGAGCGTTCGGACCTTGTACGTCCCGGCATTTATCATAGGCTCTATGGCTATGACCATGCCCTCCCGGAGCCTCAGTCCGTGTCCCGCTTTGCCGTAATTAGGTACATCGGGACTCTCGTGAACATTCCGTCCGACGCCGTGCCCGACGAAATCGCGCACTACGCCGTAGCCGTTCTTCTCAGCATGTTCCTCGACCGCCGCACCTATATCCCCGAGCCGTGCTCCGGGAACTGCGTGCTCCGCTCCGCGAAAGAAGCATTCACGCGTGGTGTCAAGCAATCTCTGTGCCTCTTCACTTATCCTGCCGCAGGCAAATGTCCGCGCGCTGTCTCCGTGAAAACCGTTCTTGCATGCTCCGACGTCAATCTTGACAAGGTCACCCTCCTGCAGCACAACGTCCTTTGACGGTATGCCGTGTATGACCTGGTCGTTTATACTGATGCAGGCGCTGCCGGGGAAGCCGTACAGACCGAGGAACGAGGGGCGCGCCCCGCATTTCTCTATGTACGCATGGATAACATCATCAAGATGCTTTGTCGTTACCCCCGGCTTTACCTGTTCGCCCGCAAGCATAATAGCCTCTCCGGTTATTCTGCCTGCCTCGCGCATTAATTTTATTTGCTCCGGTGTTTTGAGAGAGATCATTACTTTTGATATTCCTTAACTATCTGCTCAAACTGTTCAAGCGAATACTCAAGGCAGACCGATACGTCTATGCGTGAGAGCAATCCCTTCTCCGCGTAGTAGGAGATGAGCGGCTCGGTCGTCTTATGGTATACCGCAAGGCGGCTCTTTACTACCTCGGGGTCATCGTCAGCGCGCTTTACAACGGGTGTACCGTCCTTGTCGCAGTGAACGCCGTCCCGCGGGGGCATTGTATCTATCTGATAGCTCGCTCCGCATTTCGGGCAGACTCTTCTGCCGCCTAAGCGGGCTGCTATCTTCTCGTCGGATATCTCGAGAGATACCGCGCGGTCGATACGCACTCCCATGTCGGTAAGTGCCTCAGCTTGATTTACAGTCCGCGGGAATCCGTCAAGAATGAAACCGTCTGCGCAGTCATCATTCTTCAGCCTCTCGCGTATCAGCCCGATAACCACGTCGTCCGGCACAAGATTGCCGTCCTTTATATACCTCTCGGCCTCGCGTCCGAGCTCTGTGCCCTCGGCTATTGCCTCGCGTAAAAGGTTACCGGTGGAGACTGTCGGGATGCCGAGCTTTTCTTTCACTCGGTCGGCAAGTGTTCCCTTGCCCGCTCCCGGTGCTCCGAGAAATATCAGGTTCATCTCATCACTCCAAAAATCCCTTATAATGACGCATAGTCATCTGTGCCTCAAGATCACGGACAATCTCAAGTGCAACACCTACGACTATAAGCAGTGACGAGCCGCTGAATGCTATGCCCGATACCGCGTTGCCCGCAACTCTGTTTACGATAAGCGGTGCAACCGCAATTATCGCAAGGAATACAGCTCCTATCAGCGTAACCTTATTGAGTATCTTCGTGATGTAATCACTCGTTGCCTTTCCGGGTCGCAGACCGGGGATAAATCCGCCGTTGCTGCGCAGGTTGTTGGCAACCTCAACAGGGCTGAAGGATATTGCGATATAGAAGTAGGAAAATGCTACTATCAGCACTATAAACATCATGATGTATATCCATGATGTATAGTTGAATACATTGAGAAATCCGTGTAAGAAGCCCTCGGTATTGTTTACCGTTTTGCCGAACATAAGCGCTATCGTACCCGGGAGGGCGATGATGGAGTTCGCAAATATAATCGGCATGACGCCTGCCATGTTCAGCTTGAGAGGCAGGTTGGTCGACTGGCCGCCGTACATCTTTCTGCCGACGACCTTCTTTGCATACTGTACGGACAGACGGCGCTCGGAATTCGTAATGAATACCACGAAAGTGACGACCGCGAGTCCTATTGCAACCGCAACAAGTGCCTTTACAAGTCCGAGAATCTGGAACTTACCGTCGACTACAATCCACTTCCAAAGAGTAGATACAACGTCGGGAGCGCGTGCTACGATGTTTGCGAAAAGAATTACGGAGATACCGTTTCCGATACCGAATTCGTTGATTTTCTCGCCCATCCACATGATGAGCGCTGCACCTGCGGAATAGCAGGCGACTATCACGACAGCCATAAGCCATCTCGGGACGGTGCTCGATACGAGCAAATCGTAACCGCCCTGTGCGACGGATGCGCGCAGGTATGTGTAGTAACCGTAAGCCGTGATAACTCCGAGTACTACCGTCACCCAACGGGTGATTTGGGTTATCTTTCTTCTGCCGTCCTCTCCCTCCTTGCTCATTCTCTCGAGCGCGGGGATTGCGATGGTCAACAGCTGCATGACGATGGATGCTGTGATATATGGCGAAATCGAAAGCGCGAACAGCGTTGCACGCTGGAACGCATTACCCGAAAGTATATTCAGGTAGTCGAGTATCGAACCGTCTCCGTATGCGCTTATCGATGCAAGCTTGCTCGCATCAACAAACGGTACGGGTATCTGGGAACCGAGACGGTAAAGAACTATGATGAGAGCCGTAAATAACAGCTTCCTTCTCAGTTCGGGTACCGCCCATGCGTTGCGCAGAGTCTTTAGCACCTCAGATCACCTCTGCCTTCCCGCCTGCCGCTTCAATTTTCTCTTTTGCGGTAGCCGAGAAGATTGACGCCTTTACAGTTAATTTCTTGGTGATCTCGCCTCTGCCGAGAACCTTAAGTCCGTCCTCAGCCTTTTTGACGACACCGCTCTTAAGCAGAGCGTCCATATCAACGACTGCTCCGTCATCAAAACGGTTGAGCGCGTCAACGTTTATGACAGAGTATACTGTTGCAAACCTGTTGTGGAAGCCTCTCTTCGGAAGCTTTCTGTAAAGCGGAATCTGTCCGCCCTCAAATCCGGGGCGCACTCCGCCGCCGGAACGGGCATTCTGACCCTTGTGTCCCTTGCCGGCGGTCTTGCCGTTTCCGGAGCCCGGGCCTCTGCCCTTACGCCATGCGCTCTTTGCAGAGCCTTCGGCGGGTGAAAGTTCATGGAGCTTCATTTGCTATCCTCCTTATCCTGATATCATGAAGTGAAGGGATTACTTTACTTCTTCAACCGATACAAGGTGGGAAAGTACCTTTACCTTGCCGTCGATGACTGCACCCTTCGCATGTGTGCAAGTGTCGCCTATCTTGTTAAGACCGAGCGACGCTGCGGTTGCCTTCTGATTGGGCTTAGCGCCTATAAGGCTCTTCTTGAGAGTTACTGTTACCATTTCCATCGTAATAGCCTCCTCAACCCTTTATGTCGGCAACGTTTTTGCCGCGCATTGCCGCTACTTCCTCAGCCGTGCGGAGGCTCTTCAGACCCTCGAACGTAGCCTTTACAACATTTACTCTGTTGTTGGAACGCAGGCACTTGCTTCTTATGTTCTTGATACCGGCGCTCTCGAGCACTGCACGTACTGCGCCGCCGGCGATGATACCGGTACCTTCAGCAGCCGGCTTCAGGAGAACCCTGCCCGCACCGAACTCACCCATAACCTCATGCGGAATGGTCGTTCCGTTGAGTGCTACGGTTATCATATTTTTCTTTGCATCCTCGATGCCCTTGCGGATTGCGTCCGGAACCTCGGCAGCCTTACCGAGTCCGTATCCGACGTGTCCCTCACCGTCACCGACAATCATGATAGCGGTAAAGCGAGCAATACGGCCACCCTTGACGGTCTTGGATACACGGTTTATTGCGACGAGAGTTTCTTTTAACTCTAACGTCGACGGGTCAAATCTTTCTGCCATGTCTATCCTCCTTCTCCTCAGAACTTGAGGCCGCCCTCGCGGGCGCCGTCAGCAAGCTCCTGTACGCGTCCGTGATAGATATAGCCTCCACGGTCGAATACAACTTCGGTGATTCCTTTTTCTACTGCTCTCTGTGCTACGGTGTTACCCACCTTTTTTGCAGCTTCCTTGTTGGAGCCGAGTCCTTCAAAAGCCGCCTCAAGGGTGGATGCGCTTACCAGCGTTACACCGGTAGTATCGTCGATGATCTGTGCGCTGATATTCTTGTTTGAGCGATAAACCGCAAGACGCGGACGCTCCGTCGTGCCGGAGATTTTGGCACGAACTCTTGCGTGTCTCTTGAGACGCGCCTTGTTAGAATCCTTCTTAGATACCATCTTACTCCACTCCTTTCATTATTTACCGGCTTTTCCGGCCTTACGGCGGATATGCTCGTCTGAATACTTGACACCTTTACCGTGGTACGGCTCGGGAGGACGCTTGGAGCGGATGATGGCTGCTGCCTGTCCGACTGCCTCCTTGTCTATGCCGCGAACGATAATGGTGTTCTGATTGGGAACCTCATAGGTTATGCCGTCATGCTCATCGATTGTGATACCGTGAGAATAACCGAGACCTAACTTGAGGCTCTTGCCCTCTTTTGCAACTCTGTAACCGACACCCACTATCTCAAGGGTCTTTTCATATCCCTGAGTTACGCCTATAACCATATTGTTTATAAGCGAACGGGTAAGGCCGTGCAGAGCCTTATTCTGCTTTTCGTCGTCCGGACGCTCGACAACTATCCTGTCGCCGTCGACGCGGACTGTCATGTTTTCGTGAAACTGCTGAGTCAGCTCTCCCTTGGGGCCCTTTACAGTAACGACATTTCCGTCGCCTACCGTAACGGTAACGCCCGCGGGAACAGCAATCGGCATTCTACCAATTCTGGACATTCTGTTTCCTCCCGTAAATTACCATACGAAGGCGATGACTTCGCCGCCTACATTTTCTTTTCTTGCCTGTTTGTCGGTCATTATACCCTTTGAGGTGGATATGATTGCGACACCGAGGCCGCTCATGACGCGCGGAAGATCCTCACGGCTTGCGTATATACGCAAGCCCGGCTTGGATACGCGCTTAATCCCCTTAAGTACCTGCTGCTTGCCGTTGTACTTGAGTGTGACGCGGATTACGCCCTGCTTGCCGTCGTCTATTACGGTGTAGCCTGCGATATATCCCTCGTCCGCGAGAACCTGTGCTATACTCTTCTTCATGTTGGAAGCGGGTATATCAACCGTCTCGTGCTTTGCGTTGTTCGCATTGCGAATTCTCGTCAGCATATCTGCGATAACGTCTGAAATCTGCATATTTTTTTCCTCCTTATGCAAGTTTTTTCTCTTGCTGCCCGACAAGGGCTGCATGTCGGCGGTTAAGCTCTCGCCTCCTGCCGACCGATTGGGAGTTCATTGTAAATATCAATCAACTCACAGAGCGTGCGCTCTGATTTTTTTACCAGGACGCTTTCTTGACGCCGGGTATCTGTCCCTTGTAAGCAAGCTCTCTGAAGCAGATACGGCATATGCCGAACTTGCGCAGATAAGCGTGGGGACGGCCGCAGATTTTGCAGCGGTTGTACTCACGGGTGGAGTACTTCTGCGACTTCTGCTGCTTTAAAACCATAGCTTTCTTTGCCATTTCGTTCCCCCCTTACTTTGCGAACGGTGCGCCCATCATTGTGAGCAGTTCTTTTGCTTCTTCGTCGGTTTTGGCCGTGGTAACGAACGCAATGTCCATACCGCGTATCTTCTCTATCTTATCGTACTCGATTTCGGGGAAGATGAGCTGCTCCTTAAGTCCTAAGGAGTAGTTGCCGCGTCCGTCGAACGCGTTGGGGTTGATGCCCT
>CAKSEI010000002.1 GCA_934446285.1 uncultured Eubacteriales bacterium
ATGCAGAGGGCACGGGTCACGACGAGGAGAACTGCCGTTATATCGAGAGAATAGTAAAGACCATGCTCTGGGTTCGCGGCGGATATAAGGTCATTATCGCCGGCTCAAAGGTTGTCGCCGACTATATCGCCGACGCATACCGCAAGGGCGGCGCGAGAGAGTTTGATGCCGACTTTATGGCGAGAGTCTACGAGAAGCCGTTTGAGGTTGAATGGCGCTCGATAGACAACGCTCCCGAGACGGATGAGAGCGCAGCTCCCGTAGGACGCCACCTTGACGGTTGCCGCATAGGCTTTGACGCGGGCGGAAGCGACCGTAAGGTTTCCGCCGTCGTAAACGGCGAGAGCGTGTATTCTGAGGAGGTAGTATGGTTCCCCAAGACCACGTCCGATCCGAAGTATCACTACGAAGGAATTCTCAACGCCATGAAGACCGCAGCGTCCAAGATGCCGCGCGTCGACGCTATCGGAGTTTCGAGCGCAGGCGTTTACGTTGACAACCGTATAATGGTTGCCTCGCTCTTCTTGAAGGTTTCCGATGAGGATTTCGACAAGTACGTAAAGAATATGTACATAGACGTTGCAAAGGAAATAGGCGATGTGCCGCTCGAGGTTGCAAACGACGGTGACGTAACGGCTCTCGCGGGCGCTATGAGCCTTGAGGACACGGGCGTGCTCGGCATTGCCATGGGTACTTCCGAGGCGGGCGGATACGTTGACCTTAACGGAAATATCACGGGCTGGCTCAACGAGCTTGCATTCGTTCCCGTAGACTATTGCCGCGACGCCATGATAGACGAGTGGAGCGGAGATGTCGGATGCGGCGTCAAGTACTTCAGCCAGGATGCGGTAATCAAGCTTGCCCCCGCAGCGGGAATAGAGCTTGACCCTGAGCTGTCTCCCGCAGAGAAGCTCAAGGTCGTACAGGGTCTCATGGCCGAGGGCGACGAAAGAGCGGCAAAGATATACGAGACTATAGGCGTCTACTTCGGTTACGCAATAGCATACTACTCTACGTTCTACGATATCAAGCACGTGCTCATTATGGGACGCGTTACCTCCGGCAAGGGCGGAGAGATTGTGCTCGAGAGGGCACAGGCGGTTCTTGACACCGAGTTCCCCGAGACAGCGAAGGTAACCAAGCTTCACATCCCGGACGAAAAGGCACGCAGAGTCGGTCAGTCGGTTGCTGCGGCTTCTCTGCCCGAGATAAAGAAATAAATATCGGGAAAAACCGGGGCGAGCGTCCGTTTTCGGACGGCATGGGAGACCCTGCCGCGCGGGCATGACGGGCGAAAACCCGTGTCTGCGGGACGGGCTCCCGCTCGCTCGTACCCGAAAGCTCCCGCTCGCGCGGGGGCTTTTCTTGTAAACACGGGCGGCGGCAGAGCCGCAAAAAGCAATCCTGCACGGAGAAAAGAATGAAACAGTGTACGAAATGCGGATGTGTAAACAGCGATATAAATAACTATTGCCGAAACTGCGGCAATCCCTTTATCACGCTCACGGACGGCGAAAAAGACCGGGCGGAGAGCATAAAGAGTACGCCCGAGGCGGAAAACAAGCGGGCAGATGCGCGTATGGGCGGCGCACGGGCGGAGGATATTCCCGTGCGCACGGCACAGAGCGATAAATCGGATCGCGGAGAGGGCGTCGATATAGGCGCTCATGACGGCGGTTCTTACGGTACGACTGCGCCCGCAGAGGGTGCTTTTACCGACGAAACCCCGACTGCTCTGCCGCCTCTGCCCTCGCTCGACCTTGATGAGGATGAGAGCGCGGCAAACGGCACGGAGTCGGCTCGGCTCGGCGAACATGAAGAAAACGGCGGTGTGCATAGGTCTGAGCGCTTACACGGTGCGAACGTAAACTGCGATAATGACACATCAGCGGAGCGTGGAGGTTCGCCTGTTTCCGTCGGCGTTCCCGACGGTGTTTCAGACGGTTATAAGCAAATGCCCGCCGATTCATTCTTCGATTTGCGCACCGATGTACGGCAGGGGCGCAGCGCGGAGGCGGACGGGGCTTCCTCCGACGGGGATGCGGGAAACGGACAGGCGGACGCAGAGCAAAAGCGCGAAAACGCAGGCACGGCGGCATCTTCATGCGCAGACGGGACATCTGCTGCGTCGGGCACAGCGACAAACGCCGATACGGCAAAGACGGACGATGCTCTACGCTTATTCGAAGGCGGTGAAAATAACGGCGGGAGTGACCCTTCCGAGAGCGAGGCGAGGGACGCGGGAAAAGAGTCGCCCGACACGCAACAGACGGAAAGCGGGAGCGCCGGGGGCGGGAAGAGCTATTCTCATATTCTCTCGGACGCTATCGCCGAGAGCGGACGCCCGGGGGTTGCTTTCATAGATTTTGACACGTCGGACGCACCCGTGCCCGCGCCGAAGCAACATGTCGGATCTGACGGAGAGAAGAGCGCCGCGGGGCAGTCGAGACTGTCGACTCACCCCGTGATAGACGCGCTGCGGCACGTATGGGGCGGAGGAGTCATGCTTGCGGCGAATATATGCATGAGCTTTGCCGTTGCCGCTGCGCTGCTGTCGCTGCTTATGCCTTTTACGATTATACTTTTGACTGACGACGGATCCGCCGCGCCCGACAGGATATTTATAATATCCGTCGAGTTTCTCTCTTTGCTTATATCCGCTTTGCTCCTTGCGGGCATATGGCGGCTGTGGTACTGTGCGTGCGACAGACGGAAGAATTGGTTTGCCACGGGCGGGGTAACGCTTGTGCGCTCGGCACTTGTCATGTTCACGGTAGTTTGTGCGCTCGGTACGCTTTTCTCGGCGGGTTATCTCGGCTCACTTGTCTTTGACGGAACAGGCAAAACATCGGATCTTTACGCGCTTTACGGCGGAGCGGATGTCCGCACAACTGCCAAGGTACTTGCGGCGAGCACCTGGGGAATTGTCTTTTCGGCGCTCACCATGCGTGCGCTCGGAGCGATAAGGAAGGTTGCCCGCACGGGGAAGAGCGCCTCCGGCGTGAGTATTGCCTTTATCGTCATGTGCTTTGCTTCCGCCGTCGCCGTCGCCGTATTTTCGCCCGCTCTCAGCGCGGCGCTCGTGCTCTACGGCATATGCGCCGTCTTTCACCGCGTAAAGGTAGGAGGGAAAAACAAAAAATGAAAAAAGTAATTTCCATGCTCCTTGCACTTATACTGTTCGTGCCGTTTATGCCCGCGTCCATCGCAGGTCAGGAGATAATCGCGCGCGGAATAGACGTGTCGCGGTGGCAGGGAGAAATCGATTTCGCGGCGGTCAAGGCATCGGGCGTGGATTTTGTCATAATACGCATAGGCTACTCAAGCGCGATTGATATAAATTTTGAGAAAAATTATGCTGCCGCACGCGCAGCGGGACTTGATATCGGAGCTTATTTTTATTCCTACGCGGAGAATACGGAAGAGGCGGTAAAGGATGCGCGCGATGCCGCCGCATGGCTGAAGGGCAAGCGCCTTGAGTACCCGCTCTACTACGATATAGAGGACGAGGTGCAGGCGCCCCTCTCAAAAAGGGAGCTTACCGACCTTGCCGTTGCCTTTATGGACGAGGGCGCGCGGCTCGGGTGGTATACCGGGTTATATTCAAACGAAAATTGGTTTACGAACTATTACGAGCAGGGCGCTTTTGACGGGTTTCCGCTGTGGCTTGCCAAGTGGCCGAAGTCGGGCAAGCCCGACAACACCCCCGACGCGCCCTACGGGCTTTGGCAATATTCGTCAAAGGGGCGCGTGCCGGGCATTTCCACCGACGTCGACCTTGATGTGGCATTTTTTGACTACCCGTCGTATATAAAAAAGCGTGCGCTGAACGGATATAAAGGGCCGGACTACGACCCGGATTTGCCCTTTGACGACGTGAAAATGTCGGCGTGGTACTACGAGAGCGTAAAGAAAGTGTACGAGAGAGGAATATTCAACGGACTGTCCGAGAGCAAATTCGGACCGGACGGCAGTGTGACGCGCGGCATGTTTGCGACGATAATCGGGCGCATGTGGGGAATAGACACGGCGCAATACACCGACCCGGGCTTTGTCGATGTCTCGCCCAAGGCGTACTACGCGCCGTACATAGAATGGGCGCGCGAGAGCGGCATTGTCGACGGTATCGGCATGGGGCACTTCTGCCCCGATGACTTTATAACGCGTGAGCAGATGTGCGCAATGATATACCGCTTTGCGGAGTTCGCTGGCATAGCCCTTGAGGGCGAAGAGACGACTTTTAAGGATGAAAAGGACATATCCTCATGGGCAAAGGAAGGCGTTCACGCGCTTGCCGCCGCGGGGATTGTCAGAGGCATGGGCGGCGGGATATTCTCGCCCAAGTCAGGCGCACGCCGCAGCGAGTGCGCCGCCATCACCGTGCGCATCCCGATGCCCGACGCGGAGCAGAAAAATTAACAGTCGTATTTAGGTGGCTTTCCCGAAGAAGCGGCATTTACTATAACACAAACGAAAGGAGAGCCATTTGGCAGGAGAATCCCCCGAGAGGGGTTCTCTTTTTTTGATTGGTTGGTTTTCGTATAACAAATACCGAGCTGCACTCTAAATTTGCTACAGAAAAGCTTTAATATAAAAAGCAAATATACCTGATGCAGGATGCCTCTTCCTCGGTTATTGAAAAGCCTGCGGACATGAAATATATGTCCGAGTACATCGACGCATACAGAAATATATGGCAAACGCCGCGCCGTCCCATCGCGTAAAGGGGACACATGACGTTGATTTTGAGCAGGGACGGCACGAGATAGAATTCCGCAATGTTTCTTTCAGATATCCGAACAGCGAAAGCTATGCGTTGAAAAACATATCCTTAAAAATAAAAAGCGGCGAGCATCTGTCGCTCGTCGAATATAACGACTCGGGCAAGAGCACGTTCGTAAAGCTTTTATGCCGGCTGTACGAGCCGACATCCGCCCTCGACCCCGTAACTGAATACGATATATTTAATCGCCTTCATACTGTATCAAAGGGAAAAACCGCGATTTATATTTCCCACCGTCTGTCGTCGTCGCGCTTTACGGATAAGGTCGCACTGCTCCGTGACGGAACTCTTGCGGAATTCGGTACGCATGAGGAGCTGATGACCTTGCCCGACGGCATATACCGCGAAATGTTCCGGACTCAGGCGCGGTACTACGTATAGACCGCGCCGTTTTTGCAAAAAAAGTCGGATAAAGCGGCTCTTAGGCAAAAAATGGCTTGATATATAAGGCGATGTATGATAATATAATATAAAGAATGAATTACAACAGAGCATAAGAAATTCTCCCGTGACTGACGGAAAGCAAGCGGAAAAACCGCAGGGGAGCGGGGTTAAATATTTGGGAATTCGCAAAGCACGGCATCTGCCGCGCGGTTTCCGCCGACCGTCTGGGCATTATCGCTGTTTCATAAAAAGCCGTGCAAAAGGGAGGAATACAATGAAAGCATGGAAGAACTTTAATGGCGGAGATTGGGAAAGAGAAATCAACGTCCGCGACTTTATTCAGAGAAACTATACGCCGTATGACGGCGACAGCTCCTTTCTCGCTCAGGCAACGGAGCGTACAAAGCTCTTACGCAAAGAGTTTGAGACGCTGCTCGCAAGGGAACGCGAGAACGGCGGAGTTTATAAGATAGATACCGAGACGGTCATCACCGTCACGGCTTTTGCACCCGGGTATATCGATAAGGAAAATGAGATAATCGTCGGACTTCAGACCGATGAGCCTCTAAAGCGCGCGTGCAACCCGTTCGGCGGTATGCGTATGGTGCGCGAGGCGTGCAAGCAGTACGGATATGAGGTCTCACCGAAAATCGAGGAAGAATTCAAGTACCACAAGACGCACAACGACGGGGTTTTCTCCGCGTATACAAAGGATGTGCGCGAGGCGCGCCACGTCGGACTCCTCACGGGACTGCCCGACGCATACGGACGCGGACGCATAATAGGCGACTACCGCAGAGTGGCTCTCTACGGCACTGACAGACTTATAGAAAAAAAACAGTGCGATAAGGACGCGCTCGGAGAAGTTCCCACGACCGAAAAGGAGATACGCTGCGCTGAGGAGCTAAGCGATCAGATAAAGGCACTGCGCGACATGACCGCCATGGCAGCATCCTACGGCTTTGACATCAGCCGCCCGGCTGAGAACGCAAAGGAGGCGGTACAGTGGCTGTATTTCGCTTACCTCGCGGGCATAAAGGAGCAGAACGGCGCTGCGACGAGCCTCGGACGCACGTCGACCTTCCTTGATATTTACTTTGAGAGAGATATCGCGGCGGGCGTTTTAAGTGAGAGCGAGGCACAGGAGATAATGGACGATTTCGTCCTGCATCTGCGTATGGCGCGTCATCTGAGAACGCCCGAGTACAACGAGCTTTTCGGCGGAGACCCCATGTGGATAACCGAGGCAGTAGGCGGAGTCGGTGAGGACGGACGCCATATGGTAACAAAAAACAGCTACCGTATGCTCAATACCCTCTATAACCTTAATCCCGCCGCTGAGCCTAACCTCACCGTGCTATGGAGTGAGAAGCTGCCCCGGAGCTGGAAGAAGTTCATAGCTAAGGTCTCTATAGATACCGACGCGATACAGTACGAGAACGACGACGTTATGCGCCCCTACTACGGCGACGATTATGCCATAGCCTGCTGCGTTTCTGCTATGCGCGTGGGCAAGGATATGCAGTTCTTCGGCGCGCGTGCGAACATTGCGAAGCTGCTTATGCTTGCGATAAACGGCGGACGCGACGAGAACAAATTTGAACAGGTTGGCCCCGAGATGCCCGTGATCGACGGCGATGTCCTCGACTATGAGGAAGTGCTGCGCCGCCTTGACTTCTACCGCCCGTGGCTTGCAAAGACATACGTATCCGCTATGAATACCATACACTATATGCACGACAAGTATGCGTATGAGAAGAGCCAGATGGCGCTGCACGACACTGACGTGCACAGAATGATGGCATTCGGTATCGCGGGTATGAGCTGCATGGCTGACTCTCTCTCAGCGATAAAATATGCAAAGGTAAAGCCGATACGTAATCCCGAGAACGGAATTATTACCGACTTTGAGATAGAGGGAGACTTCCCGAAATTCGGAAACGACGACGACCGCGTTGATACAATTGCCTGCGAGCAGGTAGAGAAATTCTACGGTGCGCTTAAGCAGTTCCCGCTTTACCGCGGAGCAGAGCACACGCTCTCGATACTTACGATAACGTCGAACGTCATGTACGGTAAAAAGACGGGCAATACCCCCGACGGCAGACACAGGGGAGAGCCGCTCGCTCCGGGCGCTAATCCCATGAGCGGACGCGACATATCGGGGGCGCTGGCATCCCTTAACTCGGTTGCAAAGCTGAGCTACGACTACTGCCGCGACGGCATATCAAATACATTCTCGATAACACCCGGGGCGCTCGGCGCGGATGACGGTGCGAGAGTAGAAAACCTTGTCACCATTCTCGGCGGATATTTCGCTCAGAAGGCACATCACCTCAATGTCAATGTACTGAACAGAGAGACGCTTATCGCGGCGTATGAGCATCCCGAGCTTTATCCGAACCTTACCATCCGTGTCTCGGGATATGCGGTCAACTTCTACAAGCTGAGCCGCGAGCAGCAGCGTGAGGTTATCTCGCGCACCTTCCACGAGTCGGTTTAAGACGCGGTCACTTTTGAGGACAGAGTATTGACGGGAAGAATACATTCCGTTCAGTCGCTCGGCGCGGTGGACGGGCCGGGAGTGAGATGCGTTGTCTTTATGCAGGGCTGTCCGCTGCGCTGCCTCTACTGTCATAATCCCGATACATGGTCGCCCGCGGGCGGTGAGGAGGTCGACACGGACGCTCTCGTGCGGCGCGTGCTGCGTTTCCGCCCTTATTGGAGCGGGGGCGGCGGCGTGACCGTCTCGGGCGGCGAGCCGCTTATGCAGGCGGATTTTACGGCGGAGTTTTTCGCCGCTCTTCATACGCACGGCGTGCATACGGCGCTTGATACTTCGGGTATGTGTGAGCCCGAGAAAGCGGAGAGGGTGCTTGAGCACACCGACCTTGTGCTCTGCGACATGAAGTTCCTTTCCGAGGAGGAATACAGGGAGAATTGCCGCGCGGATTTTCACCGCGTGCGTGAGTTTCTCGACCTTACGGCGAGGGCGGGTGTGCCCCTGTGGATACGCCATGTGGTCGTGCCCGGGCTTACCGACGGGATAGAGTACATGCGGGGAATAAAGGCGGCGGCGGAGAAGTATCCGAACTTTGAGAAGCTTGAATTCCTGCCTTTCAGAAAGTTGTGCATAGAGAAGTACGAGCGCATGGGAATACCTTTCCCGCTGCGCGACACACCTCCGATGAGCGAGGCTCGCTTAGACGAGCTGCGCTCGCGGCTTTGATTTTGATTTCAAGTCCGATAGGACAGAAAAGAGGATAAAATGGAAGCATTAAAGAAAGCGTTTTCGTCCGGGCAGTTCCTTGCCGCAACTATTCTCGCGACATGCTCCGTCGGCACGTCCCTTATCTTTTCCGCAAGCTTTGACATCATAGGCATATTGCTTGTCATAGGCATGTGGCTCACGTGGAACGCAGCGCGCAGCGGGGAAGTGAAGTGCCGTTTTCTGCGCGGCGTTGCCAAGGCAAAGGTTATTCTCACATGGGTGGCAATCGGTTTTCTCGCCCTCGGTGCGATACTGCTTTTCGTGTGTTCGGCGTTCGTAGGGTATGTGACCGATGCCGTCGTCGATGACGGCCTGCCGGGGGCGGTGGATGAATTGAAATTCACAGGAGTCAGCGACGAGAGGGCAAACGCAATCCTCGGGCAGTTCAATGAGCTGGTAAACGAAGATCACAGCGACCTTGATATCGACCTGCACATGGAGAACGGCAGACTGTACATCAATGACAGGCGTATCGATTCGTCGCTTATTAAGGATATTTTTGACGACGATGATGCACGCACGGCATTGGCGCTGATATTTACATTTATATTTGTCGCCTTCGGTATCGGTATGATAATCGCCGCTGTTATAGCACTTGTCATAAATCTTGCCTATAACAGGAAGCTGTACGGATTTCTCGACGGTGCGTCGGGCGGCAGCCTCAACGTCAAGATGTTAAAGGGCTTGCGCGGGTGGTTTATGTTCTTTGCGGTGATAAAAATAATTTCCGCACTCGGCGGCATACTCATAGGCTCTCTTTCGTCCGCGTGCGACGCTGCGATGTATATAATACTTTTCATTATCGCCGGCAATGTGCTGAATGCGCAGAAGGCTCAAATCCCGCCTGAAGCTCCTGCCATGGAGTATCCGCAGGATAACGTATAACCGGGATTCGGTAAGAGGAGAGCTCTCCCGATCAGCTTTTCGATAAAAGCTGACAAGAAAACTACTGCCGGGCTTATTTAAGCCCGGCAGTAGTTTTTATATTGATTCTTTTCAGTCTACACTTACGTGCCAATTGCCGTAGGGGTCTTTTATTGCTCCGGACTGTATGCCGGTCACGGTGTCGTACAGGCGCGCACTTATCTCGCCTATCTTGCCGCCGTTTATTTCCATGACCTCGTCCTCGTAGCGCAGCTTGCCTACGGGGCTGATGACTGCGGCTGTTCCGGTGCCGAAGCACTCCTCGAGCTTGCCGCTCTTCTGCGCCTCTATCAGCTCGTCAACGGAAATCTTACGCTCCTCGACCTCATAGCCCCAGTCGCGGCAGAGGGTTATTACCGAATTGCGCGTGATGCCGGGAAGTATACTGCCCGAGAGCGCGGGCGTGACTATCTTGCCGTCTATCTTAAAGAAGATATTCATGGCGCCGACTTCCTCTATGTACCTGCGCTCAACGCCGTCGAGCCACAGCACCTGAGAGAAGCCCTCGTCGTGCGCCTTGACCTGCGCGATGAGGGATGCGGCATAGTTGCCGCCCGTCTTTGCAAAGCCGATACCGCCGCGAACCGCACGCACGTATTCGTCCTCTATCCATATGCCTACGGGAGCGAGTCCGCTCTCGTAGTATGCGCCCGAGGGCGAGAGAATGACGATAAAGAGATAGGTCGACGACGGCTTTACGCCGAGAAATTCATCGGTTGCGATAACAAAGGGGCGTACATAGAGTGACGTGCCGGGGTCGGTGGGAATCCAGTCCTTGTCAACCTTGACAACAGCCTTTATCGCCTGAACAAAGTCTTCCTCGGGTATCTCGGGGATGCACAGACGCCTGTTCGACGCGTTGGCGCGCTTTGCATTCATGTCCGGGCGGAAAAGATATGCGCCGCCGTCCGTACCCTTATATGCCTTGAGTCCCTCGAACATCTCCTGTCCGTAGTGGAATACCATTGCGGCGGGAGAGAGAGAAATTCTCTCAAAGGGGACTATGCGCGCATCGTGCCAGCCCTTGCCCTCGGTATAGTTCATTACGAACATATGGTCGGTGAAAATCTTGCCGAATCCGAGAGGCGCACCCTTTTCGGGTTTCTTCTTCGGGTTGTCCGTGAGAGTTACCTTTATGTCTAACATTTTTTCCTCCTGATTATTTTTCATAGCTCATGCCGAGCTTTATTGCCTCAAGGTTCTTGTCAAAGAGGTCGGCGTGCTTTGCGGAGACAACCTTCTTAAGCGCCGGCTCGATAAGCTCCTCCGGCACGCAGTCGGCGTGCGCGATGAGTGCGCCCGTCATTATCATGTTCGCAAGTCCCGAGAGCTCATTCTCCGTCGCAAGCGTCGTCGCGGGTATATATACCGTCTTTACGTCCGTGCGCTCAACCTTTTTCGCTATGAGCGAGCTGTCGACGAGGATAAGTCCGCCAGCCTTTGCCGCACTCTCGTATTTCTCGAGTGAGGGCAGGTTCATAGCGACAAGGATGTCGGGAGAAGTTACTATCGGAGAGCCGACGGGGGTGTCCGAGAGAATTACCGAGCAGTTTGCCGTGCCGCCGCGCATCTCCGGTCCGTATGAGGGCAGCCAGCTTACGTTGCGCTCACCGAGCAGCCCCGTATATGCGAGAAATTTACCGGCGAAAAGTATACCCTGTCCGCCGAAGCCCGCGATAAGTACCTGTGTAGTGCTCATTTGCTTTCCTCCTCTGCATATTTATCCTTAAAGACACCGAGCGGGTAGTAGGGAATCATATTCTCCTCCAGCCAGTCAAGCGCGCCCTGCGGCGTTTTTCCCCAGTTGGTCGGGCAGGTCGATACGACCTCGATAAGCGAAAAGCCCTTGCCCTCCTTCTGACGGCGGAATGCCTTTTCTATAGCCTTTTTTGCGTTCCTTACGTTTTTGACATTGTTTACGGCAACACGCTCTATGTATCCCGCACCGTCAAGAGTCGAGAGCATCTCGCATATCTTTACGGGATATCCTACGGTATTGACATCGCGTCCGTAGGGGGAGGTCTGCGTTATCTGACCGGGAAGAGAGGTGGGAGCCATCTGACCGCCGGTCATGCCGTATATTGCGTTATTTACGAATATTACCGTGATATTCTCGCCGCGTGCTGCGGAGTGAACCGTCTCGGCAGTGCCTATGGAGGCGAGGTCGCCGTCACCCTGATAGGTAAAGACTATCTTCGAGGGGTCTGCGCGCTTCACGCCCGTAGCGACAGCCGGAGCACGTCCGTGAGCCGCCTGAACCATATCGACGTTAAAATAATTGTATGCAAAGACCGAACATCCGACGGACGCGACGCCTATCGTTTCGCCCGCGATGCCGAGGCTGTCTATCGCCTCCGCGACGAGGCGGTGAATAATACCGTGCGTGCAGCCCGGGCAATAGTGCAGGGGCGCATCGGTCAGGGCTTTCGGTTTCTCAAAGACTGTCATCACTTGTCCTCCTTTGCGGCTTTTTCTATACTTGCTATAACTTCCTCGGGCGTGGGTATCATACCGCCCGTGCGGCAGCAGAGGTCGACGGGGCGCGAGCACTCTATCGCGAGGCGCACGTCCTCTATCATCTGTCCCATATTAAGCTCGACGGAGATAAATCTCTTCACGCCTGCCGCAACCTGCTTTAAGGCTTTCTCGGGGAATGGCCAGAGGGTTATCGGGCGGACAAGACCGACCTTTATACCCTTTTCGCGTGCCGCATCGACCGCATTCTTTGATACGCGGGCTGCAATGCCGAATGCGACAACGGCAATCTCCGCATCCTCGCAGCGGTAAAGCTCGCACAGCTGCTCCTTTTCCTTTACCTCATCATAGCGGGCGAAACGTACATTGTTCCAGTCCTCAAGCTCCTGCGGCTCGAGAGCGAGGGAGTTGATTATATTCGGCTTGCGCTCTCCCTTTGTTCCCGTGAGTGCCCAGGGCTTAGGGCAGCCCTCTGCGGGCGCTTCGTCAAGGGTGACGGGCTCCATCATCTGACCCATCGTTCCGTCGGCGAGCAGCATACAGGGCATACGGTACTTCTCCGCGAGGTCAAAGCCGCGGAAGACCATGTCCGCCATCTCCTGAACCGAGTCGGGAGCGAGGACGAGCAGGTGATAGTCGCCGTGTCCGCCGCCGCGCGTCGCCTGGAAGTAGTCGGACTGAGAGGGCTGAATTCCGCCGAGACCCGGTCCGCCGCGCTGTACGTTTACGATAAGCGCAGGCAGATCACAGCCCGCCATGTAGGATATTCCTTCGCTTTTAAGGGAAATTCCGGGGCTGGAGGAGGAGGTCATGGCACGCTTGCCCGCTGCGGCAGCGCCTATTACCATATTTATCGCGGCGATTTCGCTCTCCGCCTGCAGGAAAGTACCGCCTATCTTGGGCATGCGCTTTGCCATGTAAGCGGCAACCTCGGTCTGCGGCGTTATCGGATATCCGAAGTAGTGGCGGCAGCCCGCGCGTATAGCTGCCTCGGCGAGGGCTTCATTGCCCTTCATCAAAACTTTTTCTGACATTTCTTCCTCCTTATTTCTCGACGGTTATAACGCAGTCGGGACACATCGTGGCGCAGAAAGCACATGCTATGCACTTGCTCTCATCGGTTATGTGCGCGGGGTGATGACCCTTTGGGTTAATTTCGTCTTTCGCAAGGGAAATGAGTCCCTTAGGACATGCCGTGACGCACAGTCCGCAGCCCTTGCACAGGTTTTTCTCAAATGTTACCTTTGCCATTTTATATCTCCTTTACCAAATGGTTTTTTGCAGAGTAAGAGCAAGCTCGTTTTTTCGGGCGATGCCGCTTTCCGCGCATGTAAAGCGCAGCGGCAGCCCGCTCTCTTCACAGAGGTGCTCTATCTTTTCCTTCGAGCGGTCTAAGTCCGAGCGAACCGTGTCTTTACCGAGATTTGTATTGTTGACTATGCCCGTAAAGGGTATGCCGCACGCCGCTTCTATCTCGCGCATGACTCCGAGAGCCTCCTCGGGCGTGCGCGTGAGCGGGCGCATGAAATTGCATACAAAGAGCATATCGTAGTCGCCCTCCGCGATTATCGCGGGAGTGAGTCTGCCGAGCGCGAGCGCGCCTCTGTCGTCTCCTCCTACGTCGACGACGGCGAATCTGTCCGTCTCGTCCGTCACGCGGTACATGTCACCGGGGAGAGCGGGAGTGTCGACATTCGTATTCGCATAGTCTGAGGCGACAAGCTCTATGCCCTCCTGCCGCAAAAGGTCGCCGGAATCCTTTGAGCGGTAGTACGGATTTACTATATCGAGGTCAAAGAGCGTTACTGCCTTTCCCTCGCGGCGCAGGCGCACGGCGTAGTTTATCGCTATATTCGTTTTTCCGCTGCCGTAGTGACCGCAGAAAAGCGTTATTCTGCTCATTTTATCTCCGTTCTCACAGCTTCGCGCGTATTATCTTGCCCGAGGTGGTCTTGGGCAGCTCGTCGCGGAATACGACGATTCGCGGATATTTATACGGCGCGGTGTGCTCCTTTACGTAGTTCTGTATTTCCTTCTTAAGCTCTTCCGTGCCTTCCGTGCCCTTTGTAAGCACGATGCTCGCCTTGACGACCTGTCCGCGAATCTCGTCGGGTGCGGCGGAGACTCCGCATTCAAGCACGTAGGGCAGCTCCATTATGACATTCTCTATCTCGAAAGGCCCTATGCGGTAGCCCGAGCTCTTTATAACGTCGTCTATGCGGCTGACGTACCAGTAGTAGCCGTCCTCATCCTTATATGCGACGTCTCCCGTGTGATATATGCCACCTGCGAAAACCTCATCGGTCTTTTCCTTATTGCGGTAATACTCGGTGACAAGTCCGCAGGGGTGACCGCGGTCGAGCTTTACGCATATTTCGCCGGGAGTACCGACGGGAACGGGATTGCCCTCCGTGTCGAAAATGTCTATGTCATACGACGCTACGGGCTTGCCCATAGAGCCGAGACGCGGGGTCATGCCGACGGTGTTCGCAATAAGCACGGTCGACTCGGACTGGCCGAAGCCCTCCATTATCGTAAGGCCCGTTGCCTCCTTAAATCTGCGGAATACCTCGGGATTGAGCGCCTCGCCCGCCGTCGTCATATGCTTGACGGACGAGAGGTCGAAACGCGAGATATCCTCCTTTATCATCATACGCAGCATGGTTGGCGGTGCGCAGAAGGTCGTGATACCGTATTTTGCAAACATCGGGAGAATGTCCGAGGCGTGGAAACGGTCGAAATCATAGACGAAAAGCGGCGCCTCACACAGCCACTGACCGTAGAGCTTACCCCACATGGACTTAGCCCAGCCCGTGTCCGAGATGGTGAGATGAAGTCCGTTCGGGTCGACCCTGTGCCAATATTTTGCGGTGACAAAGTGACCTAACGGGTATTTGTACGAATGAACGGCAATCTTCGGATAGCCCGACGTGCCCGAGGTGAAGAACATGAGCATCTTATCGTCTCCGCACGGGCTGTCCGGCGTGCGCTCAAAGTGGCTCGAATATACCGAATACTCCTCCTCAAAGCTGCGCCAGCCGTCCTTTTTCCCGCCTACGGTTATCTTTGTTACAAGCGACGGGCTTGTTGCCTCCGCTATATCAACCTCGTCGGTTATCCCGCCTACTGCAGTGCACATTACGGCGGATATTCCCGCGCTGTTTATGCGGTACTCAATGTCGTGCGAGAGCAGCTGATTGGGTGCTAATATCGCTATCGCGCCTATCTTGTGCAGGGCGTTTATTATGTACCAGAATTCATAGTGACGGCGCAGGATGAGCATTACTCTGTCTCCGCGTTTTATGCCTATGCTTTTAAAGTAATTTGCCGCTCGACTCGATTCCTTTTTCACCATGCCGAAGGTTATGCGCTTTTCCTCTCCCGTGCGGGATATGTGAAGAAGAGCGGTCTTATCGGGGCATTTGTCACCGAGCGCGTCAACTACGTCAAAGGCAAAGTTGAATTTGTCTTCATTCTTATATTCTATCGATGCGAGGCTGCCGTCCTGGTTTTCGTGCGGGATGATAAAATTCTCGTACACTCTCTCCTGATTGTCACTCTCGGGCTTTGACTGCTTCTCCTCCTCATGCGCTCTGTGCGCTATGTAGTCGGTCGGGTTGAGGACGACTGCGTAAAACTCGCAGTCCTCGCCGTCCACGGCTATCATGCCGTGAGGTGTGGACGAGTCGTAGTATATCGTGTCGCCCACGCCGAGAATTTCCGAGTGAGTGCCGACCTGAACCTTGAGATGTCCGCTTATTACAAGGTCAAATTCCTGACCCTCGTGGGTGGTCAGCGGGATGTCGCGCGTCTGCGCCTCCTCGGAGTACTCCGCGCGGACGTAAAGCGGTTCGGCGATACGGTCACGGTAGGATGACGCCATATTGAAGTAGGTCATGCCGTGTGCCTTTTCTATCTTCTGACCCGCACCCGCACGCGTCAGCTCATATGCGGTAAGCGTCGGGGAGCTTCCCTGAATTATGTCGGTGACGTCCACTCTGAAAGCAAGCGCACAGCGGTAGAGAAAAGCAAAGTTGAGGTCGCGCCCGCCCGACTCGCACGCGTTGTATTCGTCCTCGGAGACGCCGACCTTTTCCGCCATCTCCGCAGGGGAGAGACCTTCTATCGTGCGCAGCTCGTGAATTCGGGCAGCCATCTCGCGTATCGTAAGGTCAAGTCCGGTAGTAAGTTTTTCTTCCATTATTTTTTCCTCCGCTTACTTCCCCGGGGCAGGAAAAACAAAAAACGCCCCAAAGAATACTGATTCTTTGAGACGAGAAAACCTCCCGCGGTACCACTCAAATTGCGCTTTGCGCCACTCACGCTCAAACAAGCGTTATGCCTTTACGCGGCAAAACGGGAAAGGTCTACTCACCTGCGGCTTTCTTCTTTCCGACTCGGAAGCTACCGGCGTTATGCCTCGGACAAACGGCTCTCACCATCCGCCGTCTCTCTGTGCGTCCGTAAAACACGCGCCCTCTTCGTCACAGTCTTTATTTACTCAGTATTCTACCACATCGTATATGACTTGTCAAGTGCTTTTTATGCAGAAAAAGGATTTTTTTGCATAAAAGTCGGGGCGGCGGCAGCCCGCCGCCCGCTTTTTTTCCTTAAAGCTTGTTTCTCTGTATTTTGCCCGAGATGGTCTTGGGCAGCTCGTCGCGGAATACGACGATACGCGGATACTTGTAGGGAGCGGTATGGCTCTTTACATAATCCTGTATCTCTTTCTTAAGCTCCTCCGTTCCCTCGGTGCCCTTGGTAAGCACGATGCTCGCCTTGACGACCTGACCGCGTATCTCGTCGGGTGCGGCGGAGACTCCGCATTCAAGCACGTAGGGCAGCTCCATTATGACGTTCTCTATCTCGAAAGGCCCTATGCGGTAGCCCGAGCTCTTTATAACGTCATCGACGCGTCCGACGTACCAGTAGTAGCCATCCTCATCCTTCCACGCAGTGTCGCCCGTGTGGTAGAGTCCGTCGTGCCATACCTCGGCGGTCTTTTCCGGCTGACCGTAGTAGCCCTTGAAGAGTCCGCAGGGAACTTTCTCCGAGGTGCGCACGCATATCTCACCCGTCTCACCTACGGGCACGCTGTTGCCGTCGGGGTCGACTATATCTACGTCGTAGAGCGGAGAGGGCTTGCCCATTGAACCTATGCGCGGCGTGTCTCCGTAGAAGTTTCCTATCGTGAGGGTTGTCTCGGTCTGACCGAAGCCCTCCATTATCGTAAGTCCCGTCGCCTCGCGGAAGAGCCTGAACACCTCGGGGTTGAGCGCTTCGCCCGCCGTCGTCATATGATGAATGCTTGAGAGGTCGTACTTTGATATATCCTCGCGGATGAGCATACGCAGCATGGTGGGCGGCGCACAGAAGGTCGTGATACCGTATTTCGCAAAGAGCGGCAGTATGTCATGCGCGTCAAAGCGGTTGAAGTCGTATACAAATACCGCGCCCTCGCACATCCACTGACCGTAGAATTTACCCCAAAGAGCTTTACCCCAGCCGGTATCGGATATGGTGAGATGAACGCCGTCGCGCTCGCAGCAGTGCCAGTATTTCGCGGTTAAGAAGTGACCGAGCGCATATTTGTGCGAATGGGCTGCAATCTTCGGATATCCCGTCGTGCCCGAGGTGAAGAACATGAGCGCGGTGTCGTCGCCGCATGCGCTGTCCTCCGTTCGCTCAAAGTGGCTCGAGAAGAGCGGGCACTCGGAGTGATAGTCGTGCCAGCCCTCGCGGTGTCCGCCGACGAGAACCTTTGTCAGAGTCTTTGCGAGATTCTTCTCCGCCTCCTCGACGCTCTCACACGCGCTGCCGTGAGATGAACATACGATAGCGGATACCCCGCCCGCTTCAAAGCGGTATTCGTAGTCGTGAGTGAGCAGCTGGTCTGTGGCGGGAATCGCAACCGCACCCAGTTTATGCAGGGCGAGCATACTCGTCCAGAATTCAAAGCGGCGGCGCAGCACGAGCATAACCCTGTCGCCCTTGCTTATACCGAGGCTCTTATAGTAGTTTGCCGTCTGATTTGACAGGCGCTTCATGTCGGAAAAGGTAAATCTGCGCTCGTTTTTATCCTCGTCGAGATGAATCATTGCGAGCTTGTCGGGATAAGCATTTGCCACTGCGTCGACGGTATCGAAAGCAAAGTTGTATTTATCCTCATTCTCAAAGGAAATGCCCGTGACCTTCCCGTCTGCGTCCTCCGTGCAGTGTACGAATTTCTCGCAGAGCAGACTGCTGCTCTCGCGTGCGCGCACGAGGGTGCGGCTTATCTCCTCCTCGGGCGCTTCCTCACCCGTCAGGACAAGAGCGATGAATGTGCAGTCTCTGCCGTTGACGGCTATCATGCCGTGGGGCGTGCCCGAATCGTATATGATCGAGTCGCCCTCGTGCAGTACCTCGGTATGATCACCCACACGCACCTTCATAGAGCCGGAGAGTATATAGTCGAACTCCTGACCCGAATGGGTGTCGGTATGTATCGGCTTGTGCTGCTGCTCCTCGGAATATTCATATTTTACGAGATAAGGCTCGGCGAGCTTACCGCGAAAGCGGGGAGCAAGGTTTTTTATGAGTATCCCGTCGTCGTCGACCGTCGTCTGTCCCGCTCCTCCGCGCGTTACCTGATAGTGGCGCAGCATGGGGCTGCGCCCCTCGAGCAGCTCTATCATATCGACGTCAAAGGCGAGCGCGCAGTTATGTATGAAAGAGAACGGCAAATCGACCGTACCCGCCTCATATGCGCGGTATTCCTCAAGCGGAAAGCCCGCAGCCTCGGCTGCCTGCTCCTCGCTCATACCGAGAACTCCGCGCAGCTCTCTTATACGTGCGCTGACCTCGGTAAGCTTGGTTTCAACATTTGAATTCATAGCATCCTCCGTTTTTACGACGGGAAAAAACAAAAAATCCCGTCTCAAAATTTCTTTGAGACGGGATATATTCCCGCGGTACCACTCAAATTGCGCCATGCGCCACTCACGCTCAATCAAGCGTTATGCCTTTACGCGGCAGTCACGAAACCGACTACTGTGTTTCACCGGTTCAGCTCGGAAGGGATGGGCTTCGGGATGGCTCTGCGTGCTCACACCGTCCGCACGCTCTCTGTAAGAGGTTATGTCCCCCGCCGTCTTCGTCACAGCTTTTATCATGTGCAGATTATATCACCGCACGTGGAGTTTGTCAATAGCTTTTTTTAAAATTTTTCGCCTTTTTTCTCCCTTACCGTGCGCAGTATGCTTGACGCATCTATGCCGCACGTCTCGTAGTAGCTCCTGCCCTCTTCACCCTCGGCAAAGCCGTCTATAGCGAGCACGTCAGGGTCTTTGTCGCGGAAAAATTCGCTCAGCACCATTCCCGCGCCGCCCTCGCGTACTCCCTCCTCGACAAAGACAAGCCGCCTAACGCCCTCGGGCAGCAGAGAGCGTATTCCGCGCGCGCATTCGGCATACGGCGAGAGCTTCTCAAGGAGAATAACACCGAAGTCCTCTTCTCTGCGCGCAGCCTCGACCTCGCGGACTATCCTGCCGTAGGTTATCACGGCGCAAGTGCAGTCCCGAGGCAGGTAATATCTCATGTTCTTACCGCGCAGATAACCCTGCGGCACGAACTCTCCGCAGTTCGGGTAGCGTATCACGTTAACCCCGTGGGAGCAGCAGACGGTGTCCATTGCCTCTCTTAGGAAGTCAAAGTCGGCGGGTGCGTATATCGCCACGCCCGGTACCGTATTTAAGAGCGCGACGTCGTATATTCCGTGGTGGGTCGCCCCGTCCCCGCAGGCGAGCGCCGCTCTGTCTACGCACAGCGTCACGTCAAGGCCCTGCAGCGCCGCGTCGTGCAGTATATTGTCATATGCTCTCTGAAGAAATGTCGAATATACGGCGAAAAACGGCTTCATGCCGTCTGCGGCAAGCCCCGCGGCAAAGGTGACGGCGTGTCCCTCGGCAATACCCACGTCAAAGAAACGGTCGGGAAATCTCTTTCTGAAAGGAATTAACCCCGTGCCGTCCGCCATGGCGGCGGTTATTGCGCAGATATTGCCGTGCTCCTCCGCCATATCGCAGAGATGCAGCCCCATCTGCTCGGAGAAATTGTCTATCGCCGGGCTGCCCGCGGCGGGTATGCCGTGAAAGAGCGCCGGGTGCTCCTCGGCGGGAGCATAGCCCATGCCCTTTTTCGTCTTTACGTGTACGAGCGTCGCCTGACCCGTGAGCTTTGCCTCACGCAGTATTCTCTCAAGCTTTACCGTGTCGTTCCCGTCGACGGGTCCGAGATAGGTAAGCCCTAACTGCTCGAAATAATTCGCGCCGTATACGGCGTTTTTCACTATTCTTTTTATAAAAGAAACCCCGTTATAAAGCTTCTTTCCCACGTACGGGATATGTAAGAGAAAGCTCGCTATCTGCCTTTTTGCCTTATAATAGCTCTTTGACGCGCGCAGTCTGTTCATCTGCCGCGCGAAAGCACCCGTATTGCGCGAGATTGACATTTCGTTTTCGTTCAGGATTATTACGAGATTGAGCTTCTTCTTACAGTTGTTGAGCGCCTCGTGTACAAGCCCGCCCGTATACGCGCCGTCGCCAACCACCGCGACGGTAAAAGCGTCCGAGCCTCTCAGCCTGTCCGCCTCGGCAAAGCCGAGTGCCGCCGACACGGATGTGGAGGCATGTCCCGCACCGAAAGGGTCGTGCTCGCTCTCCGAGCGCTTGGTAAAGCCGGAAAGTCCGCCCGGCGTGCGCAGAGTGCCGAAAAGCTCTCTGCGCCCCGTGAGCAGCTTGTGCACGTAGCTCTGATGTCCGACGTCAAAAATTATATGGTCGCGCGGAGAGTCGAAAACACGGTGCACGGCGAGGGTAAGCTCGACCGCGCCGAGATTGGATGCGAGATGTCCGCCGGTACGAGAGACGCTGCGGCAGAGATAATCGCGTATCTCGTCCGCAAGCGGCAAAAGGCTCTCCTGCGGGAGAGCCTTAAGATCGTCAGGTGAATTTACATGCGGTAATAATTTATATTCCATCAAAGCTTAGATTTTATCTCTCGTATGCCGCGTTCTATCGCACACAGCACGAAGGCGCACGAAAGCGAGAAAGCAACACCTACCGCGCCGAAGATTATGCACAGCAGCTGCGACATGACAGCTCCTCTGAAATACCACCACGCACCGACAAAAGCAAGCACCATAAAGACAAATGATAATATCATCGAGGACACGGTAAGTACGGTCGTCCATACGGGAGCTTTTTCGACGGGGGACTGCGGCCTCTCAAGGGCGTGTCTTAACTCGTCAATGGTTATCGCCTGCTGCTTCGGCTGCGCCTTCGCTGTCTGCGGCGCGCGCCCGGCTGTGCTCTGCGGCTTTTCATTTTCGCTCTGCTTAGTCTGAGTCGGGTGCATACCGGGAGCCTCGTGACGCGGCGTCATGGGCGCGGATTTTTTCGCACCGGGCGCTGAGGGTATGCTCGAGAAGAGCGCGTCTATGGGGTTGTCCGTCTTGTTCCTGTTTTCTTCAGCCATTTTTCTACCTCGCTTTCCTATATTATATAGGATTTGCCCGCCCGTGTCAACTGATTTGATAAAATACGGCAAATTTCGGGCGCATCTATCCGAAGAGTTTTTTCAGTACGGTCAGGTTTTCTTCCATTGCTTTTATATAATCGGCGTTCTGCGGGTCGCTCACCTGCTGCATGGAGTCAAGGGTCAGCACCTGCGCCTGCACCCCCGCCGATGAGATGACCGTATCGGCAAGCCCTCTGTCGCCCGTCTCGGTTATCACGACGTAATTGAGTCCGCGCACGCGCAGCGCATCGGCAAGAGCCTTTACCGTCTCAAAGCTCGCCTCGCTCTCGGCGGAACAGCCGTCGAAGGCGGCGATATACTCTATATCGTAATCGCGCGCAAGGTAGGCAAAGGGAAAACGGTCGGCGACAACGGCGAATTTGCCGTCCTTGCCGTCGAGCGCCGCCCGATACTGCCCGTCGAGACTTTCGAGGCGCTGCGCGTAGTTTTCCGTCTTTTCCTTTATCTCATCGCGTTTCTCGGGTATTATTTCGCACATTTTATCCGCAAGGGCAAGGGCAGCGGCGCGCATTTCGCGCGGCGACATCCAGAAGTGCTCGTCGACCTCTTCTCCGTGCTCTCCGTGTTCCTCACCCTCATCATGCTCTACTATACCGTTTACCTTTTCGGAGAGGACGATCATATCGAAATTCCCCGCCTGCGCTGCGTCATGACACCATTCCTCCGACTCTCCGCCGACGCATACGGCAAGCTCACACGAGTAGAGAGAGGCGAGCGCCTGCGCGTCAGGCTCGTATGAGTGCGGGTCTGCCCCGTCCGAGAGCAGCGTGACTGCAGTGCCCTGCGGCGCGATATTTCTCGCGAGGTCATATGCGGCGAACGCCGTGCAGACGATTCCGCTTTTTTTCTCTACGTCCTTTGCGCACGAAAAGAGCGCCGCCGCGAGCAATGCGGCGAGGACAAAACAAAGTATTTTCTTCATTATTGTATTCTCCTACCCTTTATTATACCGCACAAAGCCGCTTTGTCAAGCAGATTGCGTTTATTTTTTGCCTGTGTGCTTTACAAAAGACTTTTATTGTGATAAAATTTTACCGTAAGCAATATACTTTTTGTGAGGAAAAAATATGAAGTGCCCTACCTGCGGATATGCAGACAGCAAAGTGATAGATTCCCGTCCGACCGAGGAGGGGTCGATAAGGAGACGGCGCGAGTGTCTCTCATGCAAGCGCCGTTTCACCACGTATGAGATAATCGATACCGTGCCGATAACCGTCACGAAAAAGGACGGCAGCGAAGAGATTTTCGACAAAAATAAAATATATACCGGTATAGTCAAGAGCTGCTACAAGCGCCCGATAACCCGCGAGCAGATAGACGCGCTCGTAGGCGATGTCGAGCAGGATATAAAGGCACGGCTCACGGGTACGGTAAGCTCGACGGAGATAGGCAATATGGTTATGGAAAAGCTGCGCACGCTCGACGAGGTGTCATACGTCCGCTTTGCCTCGATTTACCGCGAATTCAAGGATGTGGAGACCTTTATGAACGAAATTAACAAGCTGAGGAACGACAAGTAATGACATTGGCAGAGCTTGCTCCCGGGAAAAAGGGAAAAATACTGCGGGTAGGCGGCGAAGGTGCACTTCGCTTCCACCTGCTGGATATGGGGCTTATCCCCCGAACGGAAATTACGGTAACAAAAATAGCGCCTATGGGAGATCCGTTGGAGCTGCGGCTGCGCGGCTATGAGCTTACCATCAGGCTTGACGACGCGAAAGAAATAGAAATAGAGGAAATCCCGTGAGATTTGCACTTATAGGAAACCAAAACTGCGGAAAGACAACTCTCTTCAATAAGCTTACCGGGGCAAGCGCCCATGTGGGAAACTTTCCCGGTGTAACTGTTGATTCAAAGGAGGGGGAAATACGTGCGCATTCCGACTGCACAGTGGTCGATCTGCCGGGGATATACTCCCTGCGCCCTTACTCAAGTGAGGAAATCGTTACAAGGGATTTTCTCCTCAAGGGAAAGCCGGACGGGATAATTAACATAGTAGATGCGACGAATATAGAGAGAAATCTCTACCTGACTCTCCAGATACTTGAGATGGGAATACCGACGGTTCTTGCTCTCAATATGATGGATGAGGTGCGCGGAAACGGCGGCAGCATAGATGTGGACGGGCTTTCCCGTGCGCTCGGCGTCCCCGCCGTCCCGATATCCGCAGCGAAGAACGAGGGTGTGGAGGAGCTTACGGATGTCGCGCTCGATATAGCGAAAAAGCGTATAAAGCCGGCGAAATACGACTTCTGCACGGGAGCGGTGCACCGCTGCGTTCATTCGCTGTGTCATATGATAGAGGACCACGCACGTGAGGCGGATATTCCGGTTCGCTTTGCCGCATCAAAGCTCATAGAGGGTGATTCGGACGTTACGGCGCGGCTGCGGCTCGGAGAAAACGAGCTTGAAACGGTTGAGCATATCGTATCCGAGATGGAGAACGACAGCGCTCTTGATCGCAATGAGGCTATGGCAGACATGCGATATACTTTTATAGAGAACGTATGCCGCGGAACTGTCAACCACCCGCGCGAAAGCAAGGAGCATGAGCGCAGTATGCGCATAGACAGAGTGCTCACCGGAAAGTATACTGCGATACCTATTTTTATCGCGATAATGGCGGCGGTTTTCTTCCTTACGTTTCAGGTAATCGGACTCGCCGGTCAGCGTCTCATGGAGACGGGGGTCGACGCATTCACTCGCGCGGCGGACGGCGCTCTTGATGCATACGGGATAAACCCCGTCGTGCACTCTCTGATAATAGACGGAGTTTTCACGGGGGTTGGCAGTGTGCTGTCATTCCTTCCCATAATCGTCGTCCTTTTCTTCTTTCTCTCGCTTCTTGAAGACAGCGGATATATGGCGCGTGTTGCATTTGTCATGGACAGGCCTCTGCGCCGCATCGGTCTTTCCGGTAAAAGCTTTGTTCCCATGCTCATAGGCTTCGGGTGCTCCGTGCCCGCAATAATGGCCACTCGGACAATCTCCGGTGAGCGTGACAGGCGTATGACCGTGATGCTCGTTCCATATATGTCCTGCTCGGCGAAAATACCGATATACACGCTCTTCACCGCCGCCTTTTTTGCGCACGGCAGGTTGCTCGTTGTCGCCGAGCTGTATATTATCGGCATGGCTGTAGGAATTCTCGCGGCTCTGATAATGAAAAAAACGGCATTTCGCGGCAATCCCGTTCCCTTTGTAATGGAATTGCCCAATTACCGTATTCCTTCGGCTAAAAGCGTGCTGCTGCTCATGTGGGAAAAGGCTAAGGATTTTCTGCAGAAGGCGTTTACCGTAATCTTTGTTGCATCTGTTGTTATATGGTTTCTGACGGCATTCGACACGCGCTTAAATTACGTCTCCGACCCACAGACGAGTATGCTTGCGGGTATCGGGCGTGCTCTTGCCCCGCTCTTCCGCCCGCTCGGCTTTGCCCGCTGGGAGGTCGCGACAGCCCTGATAACCGGTCTTACGGCGAAGGAGGCGGTGATATCAACCCTTTCCGTGCTTACGGGAGGGGCAGAGATGACAGCCCTCTTCGCGGGCCGAGCCGAGGCATTTTCGTTTCTTATATTTACGCTGCTGTATACGCCGTGCGTCGCAGCCTTCGCCGCGGTGCGCCGTGAGCTCGGCTCTGCGGTAAAGGCGGTCGGAGTTGCCGTTATGCAATGTGCGGTTGCGTGGGCGTGCGCCGGTGTCTTTTATACCGTTGCGGGGTTTATAAGCTGAAATGAGTGCGCCCGACGTAATAATAATAGCAATAATTGCCGTGTGTCTTGCGCTCGCGGTGCGCAGACTCTTTCGTGCGGGATGCTGCGGTTCGTGCCACTCATGCGATAAGTGTAAAAAAGAAAAGGGAGATAAAAAATGAAAAGAAGCTTATATGCGGCGACGGGCTTGATTTTTGCTTTCTGCGCTGCCGTCGGAATTGCGGCGACTTTTACCGAGAGCGGCTCGCCATGGCTTGCTTTCGCTGACAGTATAGGTCTGATTTTGCCCGCGCGCGTGATAATATGCGCGCTGTGCGCGTCACTTGCGTTTATGTCCTGCGGCTGCTTTATCTCCGCCGCTCCCGCACGTCTCGGCAGCATGCTGCTCAGGAAAACTGAAATAAACGCCGGCGACGACGTCACAGACTCGGAGCGCGCGCAGATAAAAGGAAAAGTCGGAGCCGTGGGTATTGTGCACGCGGGAGCGGTCTTTTCCCTTTTTACACTGTGCGCTGCGTCGATTTCCGTCACGGCGGTATTCTGTATGCAGGTGATAACGAGCCTTGCACACAGATATACCATGCCGCCCTCGCGTGCCTTTAAGCTTTTCGCCCTCGCTGCCCTCTGCCTTGCGTTTTTTATATTGACGCTGTGTATGCGATCGGCGGCGAAGGAGCTCGGCAGGGTCGCTCTGCTGTACGGCGCGAGCGGTACGCGCTCGCGCGTAAAGACTGCTTTTATGACGTTTTACTGCATTCTGTGCGCGGGTATCGCGCTGCTCGGCTTTGCATTCTCGGTGCGCACGCGTGGCTGCGCTCTGTCGACTTTATTCTGCGTGCTGCTTGCATGTGCGGCATTTTTCTCTGCCGCGCTGCTGCACACGATAAAGAAAAAGGTCTTTCCTACCTCTCCCGAGCGGGGAAATGCAGTCTATATGCGGGACTATAATAAATAACTCAGCGGCTTTTGAATAAGAAAAGCATTCGCTAACCTTTTTATTAAAAGTTTTTGCAGAGCTTTTTATAAAAAGCCCGTGAAGTTCGCGCCATATCAGTAAAAGAGGAGGAACCCCCCGACGGAGGTTCCTCCTGCATATTTCGCGAACGGTTATTGTCGATTATCGGGAAAAGCCCGGCAAAAATTCTAATAAAGCGGTAGGCAACAGCGTTTCTTTTACGCCTCGCTTGTGCTGCTCTTATATATCGCTCTTGAGCGCCGCACCGATGACCGTCGCGTAGCGCGCAAGCTCGGGAATGACGAAATTCATGCCGAACATGGCTGAGAGCGACGCGAAGATGTCTTTTGCCTGAGGTATTGTGGTCATATTACCCGTCACCACGATGTCGCGCACATTATAGCTGCGCGCGGCGAAAATAGACAGCATTCCCGCCGTCTCGAATATCATGTTTATTATGCCGAGGGCAAGGTCGCCCTTGTCCGCGAGGTCGCTTATCTTTCCGAAATTCGCGACGGTGAACGAGTCGGGCTTACCGGGGATTATTTCCTTGCGCGAAATGTCCTTTAACCGTCTGTCTATTTTGTTGAGGTCGCCCGTGCGCGCGCACTCGATTATATTGTCTATGTCCTCCATGTCGAGCAGCTTTTTCGACAGCCCCATGAGTGTGCCGCCGCCGACGCCCGTACCGCCGAGGTAGGAGAATGCTCCGTCCCGTTTCGCGTGAACCATCGCCGTGCCCGTGCCCATGCTGACTATTATTGCCTCGTCAAGTCCCGAGAGAAACATGCCGCCGCGCGCCACGCTCTCAAATTCCGCGACGTGATAGCAGTTAAGTCCGTATATCGGCTCGGAGATGAAGGTATTTCCCGCGCCGGTTATCATCACTCTCTCTATATCCGAGAGAGCTATTTTGTTTTCACTCGTAAATTTGCCGAATGCGCCGTATATTGACGTTGCGGGGTCGGTCGCCTTGACGAAAAGCGGCGGGATAAGCTCTTTACCGTGAAATCCTACTATTTTCGTCGTTGTTCCGCCGACATCTATTCCGATTACGTTTTTCATTTTGTCTCTGTTCTTTTCCGAAAGTTTGTAATAATTATCCTATCATATTATTGCAAAAAAAGCAAGAGTGTGATACAATTTATGCACACGGGGCGGTATAAATGCTCCGCCGCGGCATACAATTTATTACGGAGGACAGTAATATGAGTGAGGAATTATACGGCGACGAGATTTTCACCCTTACCGATGAGGAGGGCAATGAGAACGAATTCGCACTTCTCGGAAATGCCGTTATAGACGACGTTACCTACTACGCCCTTGAGCCTGTAGACGACAACCCCGAGGGAGAGTACGTCATACTTAAGGCCGATAAGGACGGCGACGAGGAAATTCTCGTGACTATAGACGACGATGACGAGTTCGACCGCGTGGTCGACTACTTTGAGGACGAGCTTTTCTCGGATATCGACTACGATGCGGCAGACACGGACGGGGAATAATCCGATTAAGGATTTTTCCGTCCTGCCCGGTGCGCGAATATACGCATATTGACCCACACTTTTAAAAGAGGAGTCCGCGTTCCCGTTCGGGTTTGCAGACCTCCCCGCAAGGGATGCTGGGAGCACAAGGTCCGGGATAGGACACCAACCTGCACATGCAGGGTTTTAATAGCGTATAATACGGCCGGGCGGGATATTTTTTTCGCGCTCTGACATTTTTTCGGAAAAATCGGAGCCGGGGATATTTCTCAGGCGGGGAAAAAGCTTGAATGATTACCAAAATATACGGGGGACAGAGCCTTTTGCGGCTCTGTTTTTTCGGCTTTTTATACAAAAACACGACTCTCAATTTGTTCAAAGTGCCATACTTTAAAAATGTAAGGAAATCTCCTTGAAAAAAAGACTGTTGTGTTGTAAAATACTTATATACCAATATAACGGAGGTAAATATGAAAAGATTTTTAGCATTGGTTCTCGCCGTGCTTACGGTTCTTTCGGTCTGCTCGTTCTGCGCTCTCGCGGACGACGAGCCCGCGACCGATGCAAAGCCGTACCTGCTCTTAAATGAGAACCCGACGTATATCACGCCGGTTTCCACGAAGAGAACCATGATATTCAACGATACCTATACCGTAGCCGATGAGAACGGCGCGGACGGTATAACGCTCTGGATAAACGCAAGGAACGTTAAGTCCGCTGCGTACCTTACAGGTGTTATGTTTGACATGATCATGGCGAAGTCCGGAACGACCTACAACTCCGCTTCCACCGGCGGCGCGAATCTTCAGGGTAACGGATTTACCATAGATGCCGACGGTGACTACCTGCTTTGGATTCCGCTCAACGGATACCTTTCATGGCAGTGGAAGAGTGATGTCGACGGTCTTATCAGAAGCGTAAAAAACATTCAGCTTCTCGGCTACGAGAAGAACAGCTACGACACCGGCAGCAAGAGAGATACCGAGATTGAGATAGCTCTCATGGGTATCTTCAACGGCAATATCACCGCTGACGCTACCGAGACTGTTTACGCGTACGACGGCAAGTCCGTTACCGCAGCTCCCACGTATGAGGAAGTTCCGTATGTCGGCAAGATCGGCACGGCAAGCTCGACGGGAGCTCCGATCTACACGTTCGTAAAGGTTCACGGACCCGACGATGTTACCGTTCCCGCGGGCAAGCAGCTCTTCGCATGGGCTGACGAAGCAGGAAACATTTCCCTGCCGATAATCTCGTCAAAGCTCACTCCTGTCTTTGAAAACGAGATGATTACGTCCTTCTTCACGATGGACAAGACGACGTGGAAGTTCAACTCCAAGGGCAACAAGGTTGACATAAGAGTTGCAAACACCGACAAGGGTATTTCGTCCGGTCATGTCATGATAAAGTATGACGAGGGTCTTGTACACATCGACGGCGGCGTAGACGGAATTAAAGAATTTGACTTTGGCAGCGTCGGCGCAGACGGTAAGGTCGGCGAAATCACGGTTGATACCGCAGAGAACGTTTCGGCAGAAGTTCCCTTTACCTTCATGGGCAGCGCTAAGGCGGGCGATACCGACGTAACCGTTGTTACCGGCGTTGTAACCAACCTCATCGACGGCAATCAGACGGGTAAGTTCTTTACCAACCCCGAGACTGTCAAGATAAACTCCGCTGCAGAAGGCTCTTCACCCGAGGCTCAGACGCTTTGGGAGGGCTATGTTCCTTTCGGAACCTCTCAGAAGGGCGTAACCTATGTCTTTAAGCTTGAGGGTCTTGATACCCCCATTGACGCGACCTGCTTCGACTTTGACTTTGTTGAGCCGAGCGGAAGCGATAATAAGTTCTCTTCCGGCAACTGGTTCTATGACCAGGCATGGGGTAAGGCTCCCCGTCAGTTCCGCTGCCTGACCTTTGAGGGCAACGGCATCTACCGCCTGTATGTAAACCAGCGTATCAACGCCGGCAGATCCCTGCTCGGCATAAAGAGCTTCAAGATATTCCAGGGCTCTTCCGTTACGGACGCCTCCGGGAACACCTATGTTGCAACGAATACAAATGAGAATGCTGCTTTCACCATGCTCGCAGTAGTTGCAGATGTACTTAACTACAACGTAACATTCCACGATGTAAACGGCGAGGTTATAGGCACTTACAACCAGAAGCATCAGGGCTTAGCAGGCAGCGAGAGCGGTACAACCGCATTCCAGTTTGAGAAGGTTCTCACGCCCGCTGAGCTTTACGCAGCATTTGTTGAGGCTAAGAAGGCAGAGGATCCCGAGTATGTCGAGACTGCTTTCGAAAAGACCTCCGACGTTGCTAACGTAACCTACGAGTTTGACGGCTGGCAGGATGCAGAGGGCAACGTAGTAGAGGGTACGTATATGAATATCGACCTCTACCCGCACTTCAAGGTTGTTGATAACCGCACATACTTTAGTGTTGAGTTCCGCAACGAGGACGGCAGCGTTCTCTACACGGCATCCGTTCCCGAGGGCGTTATCCCCGAGTACAAGGGCGACACCCCGAGAAAGGCATCGACCGACACCTACTCCTATGAGTTCAAGGGTTGGACTCCCGAGCTTGCCGCAAAGGGACACGACGACGACAACTCTCAGACGATAGTATACACCGCAACCTACAATCAGACCGAACGTACCTACGATGTCATCTTCATGAACGAGGACGGCACCGAGAAGGTAGGCGAGAGCCTGCACATAAAGAAAGGCGGCGCAGCTACTCTTCCCGAAGCTCCCGCAAAGGCTTCCGACGTTAAGTACAGCTACACCTTTGACAAGTGGGTAGCAATGGACGGCAGCGACGTTGACCTTAACAATGTTACAGCCGACATCACCGTAAAGGCAACCTATAAGGCAACTCTCAACAAGTACACCGTTACTTACCTTGACGAGGCGGGCAACGAGGTAGCTAAGGCAGAGGTCGACTACGGCACTGCTGCCCCCGCTCAGACCGCTCCCGAGAAGGCTGAGACCGACCTTTACAGATACGAGTTCGCAGCATGGCTGCTCAAGGACGGCACAAAGGCTGACCTCTCCTCCGTCACCGAGGATGTCACCGTTAAGGCTTCCTACAACGCCATCTACAAGAATCCTTTCGGCGATGTAAAGAAGAATAAGTACTACACCGATGCAGTAGAGTACTGCATGGCAAACGGCATAATGAACGGTATGTCCGCATCCGAGTTCGGCGTCGGCTCAAAGACCACGCGCGGAATGCTCGTAACCGTCCTCTACCGTCTTGACGGTCAGCCGGATGTTTCTTCCGTTACGAATCCCTTCACGGATATCGGCGACAAGCAGTCGAACAAGTACTACTATCACAACGCTATTCTGTGGGCTTACGACAAGAAGATAACCACGGGCAGAACCGCAACGACCTTTGACCCCAACGGTTACATCAACCGTCAGGAGATGGCTACGTTCATGTTCCGTTACAACCAGTACAAGGGTTACTCCTACGATGTCGATAAGTATAACAGAGTAATGCTCTCCGACTTCAAGGACAAGAACGATATAGATTCCTGGGCTATCGACGCTGTCAAGTGGGCATATTCTCAGGAGCATATCAAGGGTGTTACCGACAACGGCGTGCTCAAGTTCGCCCCGAAGGATCCCTGCGTGCGCGAGCAGATGGCTACCATACTTGCACGTTTCGCTCAGGCAAACATAAAATAATTCGCACTATGCGGCGTGATATCGCCGTGTGTGAGAAAAAGAGGAAGACAAGCTCTTCCTCTTTTTTCTTTTTTCACGGAAAACCACTTGTAAATATCAGAAAATATGGTATAATATTCTTGATTTAAATGATGGATGTAAGGAGTACAAACTATGTCTATGTATAATAAGAAAACCATTGAAGACATTGACGTTGCGGGCAAAAGAGTCCTTGTACGCTGTGATTTCAACGTACCGATGAAGGACGGCGTTATCACCGACAATAAGCGTATCGTCGGCGCACTGCCCACAATAAAGTATCTTGCGGACCACGGCGCAAAGGTTATCCTCTGCTCTCACATGGGTCGACCGCACAATATTTTCAACGACACGGTAAAGCTTGATAAGAAGGAAAAGAAGAAGATAGAGGCTCTCCCCGAGTCCGAGCAGGCGCAAGCAAAGGCAGAGGCTCTCGAAAAGGCTAAGTCAGACGTAAAGAAGTTCTCGCTCGCCCCCGCGGCAGAGGAGCTTTCAAAGCTGCTCGGCAAAGAGGTCGTCATGGCAAAGGACGTTATCGGCGAGGATGCTAAGGCTAAGGCTGCGGCTCTGTGCGACGGCGACGTTATGATGATAGAGAATGTCCGCTTTCACGAGGAGGAGGAGAAGAACGATCCCGAGTTTGCAAAGGCTCTTGCCTCCATGGCTGAGATTTATGTAAACGATGCATTCGGCACGGCTCACCGCGCTCACGCATCCACCGCGGGTGTTGCGGACTATCTGCCCGCTGTATGCGGATATCTTATTCAGAAGGAGATTTCCGTCATGGGCGGTGCTCTCGCCGATCCGAAGCGTCCCTTCGTCGCCATTCTCGGCGGTGCAAAGGTTTCCGATAAGATAGGCGTTATCAACAACCTCATTGACAAGGTTGACACGCTCATCATCGGCGGCGGTATGGCTTATACCTTCTTTAAGTCGCGCGGAAACGACGTCGGCTCGTCCCTCTGCGAGACGGACAAGCTAGACCTCGCAAAGGAGCTTGTTGACAAGGCTCACGCCAAGGGCGTCAACTTCTTACTCCCCATAGACAACGTAATAGGCAGAGAGTACAAGGAGGATACACCTCATATGCGTATCTACTCCGACTCCATTCCGGACGGCTGGATGGGTCTTGATATCGGCTCGCGCACGCAGGAGCTTTTCGCAAAGTCCATTGAGGGCGCGGGAACGGTTATCTGGAACGGACCTATGGGCGTATCCGAGTGGGAGAACTTTGCTGCCGGCACTGTCGCAGTTGCAGAGGCGGTTGCAAACTCCGGCGCTATCTCGATAATCGGCGGCGGCGACTCCGCAGCAGCCGTTGAGAAGCTCGGTTTTGCAGACAAGATGACTCACATATCCACCGGCGGCGGCGCGTCGCTCGAGTTCCTTGAGGGCAAGGAGCTTCCCGGTATCGCTTGCCTTAACGATAAGGACTGAGGTGAAAAAAATGAATAAGACACTTCGCAAAGCGGTTATCGCAGGTAACTGGAAAATGAATAAGACCCCCGCACAGGCAAAGGCTCTGCTCGAGGAGCTTTCGCCCATGGTAGCGGGAAAGGACGGCTGCGAGATTATAGTCTGCACGCCGTTCGTCGACCTCGCAAATGCCATAGAGGCAACGCGCGGAACGAATATAAAGGTGGGCGCGCAGAACGTCCATTTCAAGGAGAGCGGCGCTTACACAGGTGAGATTTCCGCCTCCATGCTGACAGAGATGGGCGTGGAGTACGTTATAATCGGTCACTCCGAGCGCAGACAGTATTTCGGCGAGACGGACGAGACCGTCAATCTGAGAGTAAAGGCAGCCCTTGACGGAGGCTTAAAGGTTATACTTTGCGTAGGCGAGCTGCTTGCACAGAGAGAACTGGGCATCACCTCAGAGATTGTCGCTATGCAGACGAAAATTGCACTTTCGGGCGTTTCCGCAGAGCAGATGAAGAATGTCATCATAGCTTACGAGCCTGTATGGGCGATAGGCACGGGCAAGACCGCAACGGCAGAGCAGGCAGAGGAAGTCTGTGCGCTCATCCGTGACGTTATCGCGGGTCTTTACGGCAAGGCCACGGCAGACGCAACTACCGTACAGTACGGCGGCAGCATGAATGCCGGCAACGCAGCCGAGCTGCTCGCCAAAGAGGATATCGACGGCGGTCTTATCGGCGGCGCATCGCTCAAGCCCGCTGACTTCACCGTCATAGTCGATGCAGCACAATAAGAAGGTAAAACAGCGCAGCTTTCCCGACGGAAAGCTGCGTTGGCTTTTCGCAAGCTTTTCGCAAGCTTTTCGAGAAAAGCTTGGCAAAAGCTTTTGTATATGAAATGCCTTAGCTTACCCCTTATTTGAAGTTTTTTGCGCAGCTTTTTTTCAAAAAAGCGACATATACTATACGTAAACTTCAGGAGAAACCCTCTGCGCGAGGGTTTCTCCTCTTTTACGCCTGCGGCGTAAAATTCACCTCTTCCTGCGCTTTTGGAAGCATAGGGGCGTTTCGCCGCCGCATTGGCGATTAGAGGCTCTGCCTTTAAAAACCGCGAGCCTTTAAAAAGGCTCGACCCAAACTTTTAATAAGGGAAAAGCGTAGGCATCTCTTTTACAAAAGCTGCCCGAGCTTTTTTCGGGAAAGCCTTTGCCTACTTCTGCAGCAATGTCATGTCTATTGCCGAGGAGAGCACGCTCGCGAGCGTGCGCACGACAAGGTCGCTTTCATTGAGAGATACGAAAAAGTCCTGCTGCCTGTCAAGCTCCCTCTCCGCTGCACGGTCGAGAACCGTTCCCGCCGTCGAGAGCGCGTCATATATTATCGTCTGACACGAAGTGACCGTCGGCACGCCGAGAGCGATGACGGGCACGCCGAGCGTCTCACGCGACAGCTCGCGCCTTTTTTGCCCTATTCCGCTGCCCGGACGTATGCCCGTGTCCGTCATCTGCACCGTGGTAGCAAGCCGCGACACGCTGCGCGCCGCGAGTGCGTCAACGGCAATGACGAGCGACGGGCATAGGCACTTTACCACTCCGCTCATAAGCTCCGCTGTCTCTACTCCCGTCTGACCGACGACCCCCGGGCTTATCGCCGATACGTCGTAGGCGCTCGGGGACACGCCCTGCCCGCCCGTTTCCTCGCGTATGTGACGCGTCACCGTTACCGTGTCTGCGGTGAAGGGTCCAATCGCGTCCGGTGTTACCGAGCGGTTTCCGAGCCCGCATACGAGCACGCTTTCTATCCTTTTGCAAGCCGAGTGCATAAGGTCATTTAAATGCCGCGAAACCGTTCGCGCGGCACGCATACATTCCTCCCCGTCCTGCTCCCACAGTCTGCCGACGTCGATCGTTATATAAGAGCCGATCGGTCTGCCGAGCAGGTCCGCGCCTCTCTCATCCGTTACCCGTATGTCCGTAACCGAAAAACCGTCCGAGTCGTATACGTTTCTGCTTACTCCATCCGCCGCACCCGACAGGTCGTGCGCCTCCGAGGCGAGGTCGGTAAAAATAAATCGTGAAGCTGACATGTTATCCTCCGTTATTTACTTAACATATTCTGCTCAGAGGGTCCGAACCTTATGCAAAATGCAAAAAAACCGTCAGTGCGATTTGTGCAAACACATGAAACTTCGCCCGGCGGATTTTTTTAACCCGAATGTCCTTGCGAAAAAGCGCGTTTGGTGCTATACTATTGTAGTAATTAACCATTGTGGAAAACTATGTGGTTGCAAGGAGCACAAAAATGAAAAGAACACTATGCCTTGTCCTTGCCGTCGTCATGGCGGTATGCATTTTTACCGGATGCACGGACAAAACGGATAAGGGACCGATAATCCCCGTTTATATCTGTGATGAGACGATTATTTTCGACCCTGCCTACGCATATACGGACGATGCGTCGGTGAAAATTCTTTCCCTGCTTTACGAGGGTCTTACCCGCGTTAATGAAAAGGGTAAGGTTGAGAATGCACTCATGGACAGCTATAAATATTATCAGCAGGAGGACGGCTCTTACGTTATGGAGGCGACCCTTGCCGAGTCATATTGGAGCGACGGACTGTCCGTTTCCGCGAACGATATAGTATATTCCATAAAGCGTATAATGGATCCCGAGTTCTCGAGCGAGGCAGCGCCTCTGCTCTATGAGCTGCGCAATGCGCGCGATGTTAAGAAAGGCGACTTAAGCATAGACGACCTCGGTGTACGCAGCGCCGAGAACCAGGTCGTGCAGTTTATCTTTGACCGCGATATTGACGTGGACGAATGGCTTGAGACGCTCGCGAGCCCCGCGCTTGTGCCTCTGCGCGAGTCGGCTGTATCTACCCTCACTCCCTGCGAGCGCATTTACGAGACGACGACAAACGGCTCGGGCACCGAGATAAAAGTCATCAAGCAGTATGATATTCCCGAGTATGCATGGAGCACAAACAACCAGATATTCGTCGGTAACGGTGAGTTTACGATAAAGAGCTTTAAGCGTGCCTCCGCCGAGGAAAACGGCGAGCTGACACTTATCCGCAACTCCTACTATCACCGTGACCCGATGGGCAACGAGGCTCTCTCCTCGCAGGTTAAGCCCAATCAGGTAAAGATAGTATTCCCGTCCAAGATGGCAAAGGCAGAGTATGAGCTTAAGGACGGCGAGCAGGAGGTTGCACTTGACCAGCTCGTTTCCTACGCGTCAATGAGTGCGTCCGACAAGACACAGGCGATAACATTCGATTCCAACATCTCTCTCGTGAATGCGGGCAAGAGCAAGGAGGCGAATATGCTCACGCAGCACGCATATTACTTCAATACGGACAATGAGCTGTTTGCCGACGCGGACGTGCGCCTTGCACTGTCAATGGCAATAGACAGAAACCATATAGCGGAGCTTGTTTCGGGCGTTACCGCGTCAAAGGGTTGGGTTGCCGACGGTGTTTACTCCGACAGCTCGAGAAAGAAAACCTACCGTGAGGCGAACAGCGAAACGCTTGTATCGGCATCGGCTGACCTCGAGGGCGCAAAGTCGCTGCTCAAGGGTAAGAAGAAAGGCTCGTTTACGATAACATGCCGCGACAGTGCAGTCGAAAAGACGATTGCAGAATACGTGAAGAGTGTATGGTCTGAGCTCGGCTACACGGTAAAGGTCAGCGCCCTCGGTCTTGATAACAAGGGTATCGGAGACGAGACTGAATTTACCAACTACTATTCGCTCTGGAGAGACAACTTCACGAGCGCCTATATCGCACGAGACTTTGATGTCATCGCCATAGACTATACGTCCATGGGCACATATGCTTTCGCATCGCTTGCTCCGTTTGCTACGGGCTTTACCGGCAAAGCCATAAGCCTGAAGGATCTTACGCTCGACCCCGATTACGATGCGAACATCCCGCATATAACGGGCTGGCAGAACGATGAGTTTGACAGCCTTATCGAAAAGGCATTTGAGGAGAAGGACCTCGGCGCACGCAGCACGATTCTCGCCGATGCGGAGAAGATACTCATGAAGGAGATGCCCGTAATGCCTCTCGTACAGTATAAGAACTGCTACGTCAAGAGCAAGGATCTCTCGGGTCTCTCCGTGTCTTACTACGGAGCTGTAAACTTCAGGGACGCAAAGCTTAAGAATGCAGACGACTACACGGCAACCGAGCCTATCGAAGAGGAATAACAGACAAACAAAATACCCGCCGGGTGGATGCCCCACCCGGCGAATTTTTTTCGGAGAAGAATTATGGCGGCAATTCAGGAAAAAAATGATGTAAAAATATTTATACTCTACATTCTCGGTCATATCGGATATCCGATAGACTATGCGTCGCTCACCGACCTCGTGCTCGGTGGCGGAGTGGTGAGATATTTTGACTTTGTTGAGTGTTTCGGCGAACTGGTGGACGACGGGAGTATACTGCGCTGCGACAGAGAGGCGACGGGCGAATACAGAGCGACGGAGAAATTTGAGATAACCGCGCGCGGTAAGGAGCTCTCCGAGGTTCTTTCCTCCGAGCTCGCATCGTATATCAGGGATAAGAGCCTGAAGAGGACTATGCAGTATCTGTCGTTCAAAAAGGACGGCACGCACATTCACTTTGACACAGAGCCTCTGTATGATGAGCGCAGCAAGATAAAATTCTGCCTCACGCGTGATGAAGGGGAGATATTCCGCCTTGAATTCATCTCTGACAACGAGCGCATGACGGAGCGGGTACGCATGAATGTCGACTATGCTCCGGAGGACATATACAAGAGCATTCTGTCAATCATAACGGGCGACTCGGCGTATCTTTTCGGTGAGCAAAGCTGAAAATACGCCGATTTCTTTGTCTAATCCGTCAAAAACGCATGCCCGTATTTGTGCACTATTAACGAACTTGAGCTTTGATGGTGGGAAGTCAACGTATTTGTTATTGACATTTTACTAATAATCGCTTATAATGGTAATAAACTATGAAGAATGAGCCGAATGAAACTGTTCTGCGTGCGCGCTCGGGCGATGCGGACAGTATGGAAAAGCTTATAGAGCAGTACCGCCCGATGATAGAGCGTGCGGTGGACGCATCCTACACAGGGCTGTGCGGCAGCACGTCGCGGGAGGACGTCATGCAGGAGGCACTGCTTGCCTTTTCGCGTGCGATAGACTCCTTTGACTCTGACAGGGGCGTGACGTTCGGCGCATATTCGAGAAAATGCGTGAGGAATGCACTTATTTCACACGCACGCAGAGAAAACGCGCAGCGCAGAAAGAAAAAGCCCGTTCCCCCGCCGACGAAAAAAGCCGACGAGGAAAAAACGGAGTTTCTTATCCGCAGCCTTGAATGTCTTTACCCGACTCTTACTTCCCTTGAGCGGACGGTGCTCGGCTACACGGTCCGCGGATACCGCCCGCGCGAGATTGCAGAGGCGACGGGCAGGACACCCAAGAGCGTTTACAACGCACTTTGCCGTGTCAGGGAAAAGGCGTCGCGCATAAAAATGTAATAAATGCTTCGGTAGCTTAAATAGAGCGTTGTTGTAAAATAAAGGTGACGGTTTGAGCCCGCCCTGAGGCGAAATAATTACCGCTAAAGCGAGGTAAAACAATGTTTGAGGACAAGACATTAAAATGCGTTGAATGTGGAAAAGACTTCATATTCACCGCCGGTGAGCAGGAGTTCTATGCCGAGAAAGAGTATAAGAACGAGCCCAAGAGATGCAAGGAGTGCAGAACAGCGCGCAAGGGCTCAGGCAGAGCTGCACGCGAGATGTTTACGGGCATCTGCTCAAATTGCGGCGGCGAGGCGCGTGTGCCTTTCCAGCCGAAGGACGACAGACCGATATATTGCAGCACCTGCTACGAGCAGATGCGCAGCAGCAAAAGAGGTTAATAAGCCGAAAAGAATAAGCGACGGTGCATCCGTCGCTTATTCTTTTCGGCAAGCTTTCCCGAAAAAGCCCGGCAAAAATTATTGTATAAGAAGCGTATTCGATTTTACCCCTTATCAAAACTTTCGGTCAAGCCTTTTTAAAGGCTTGTGCGCTCTACTCTCCCGTCTTCTCCGAGAAGTCTATGAGTGTTCCGGCGCTGCCCGTTACCTGAGGCAGAATGCCGTTCCACTTTTCAATCTTGTTGTATTCGATTATGTCCGCGGAGAGCGACTCGCTTATCGTGTCGTTCGCCTGGGCCTCAGCCTCCGCCTTTATGCGTATCGTTTCCGCCTCTGCCTCTGCATTCGTTATGGCGGTCTGCTTTTCCGTTTCAGCTTTGAGCAGCTGCTGCTGTGCTACCTGCTTTTCTTCTATTGCATTTATAAATGCGTCGGAAAATTCATAGTTTATTATGTTTACGTCTGCGATGTAAAGCCCGCTCTCGTTGAGCTTGTCATTTAACCCGGATATCAAGCCGTCGGAAATGAGCGTTCGGTTGGTGACGCTCTCCTCCGCCGTGTACTGCGCGGTTATCGCCTTGAGCACTTCGTTTACAGCGGGAGTTACAAGCACGTCCTCGTAGTTTGCTCCGATATTCTTGTAAATGCTGTAGGATTTGCTCGTGTCAACGCGGTAGTTTATCGCGAGAATGGTCGATACGGTCTGTAAGTCCTTTGAGAAGGCCTCGGTCTCTACCTCAAGCTTGATTATCCTGTTGTCAATTTTTACTACCTGCTGCACGAACGGCATTTTCAGGTGTATTCCCTCCTGAAGAACCCGCTCTGAGACTTTACCGAGCGTGACTACGACGCCCGTGTGTCCCGCCTCGACCACACAAACGCAGTTGAGGGCTATAATGACAGCCGCCGCGACGGCGACTATTGCTATGATGAGCTTTGACGATACTCTTTTCATTCTTCGTTCTCCTTTTAAACCTTGATTTTGCCGAATGCAAGCTCGGCTTCTTTTTTGTATTTGCCTGCATAATATGCATATGCCATCACGCGCAGGGCGTATTCGAGAGTGTCCGAATATTTTTTCTCCTCCGGCGTAAGCAGCTTGCAAGCATCACGTGCAGCACTATCCACATTCGCAGGGGCGTTTTTTGTCAGCCTTACGACACGGCAGAAAAGCTCAAAGAGTCTGCGCTCTTGGATAATATCGTCGCCCTCGTCGTTCACGTCACCGTTCAGTGCGCGCAGCAGCGCTCCGACATTGTCAATCTTCATGCCGTCGCGCACCGCGTTTATCGTGAGTATGCGGCACAGATGCCGCTCTGAATACCTGCGTCCGTTGGGATGGGGGACAAAGCCGCGCTTTATCCAGTTCTGAACCGTCGCGCTCTCAAGTCCCGTCACGTGGCATATCTGCGAGAGCGTCAGCCCGCCTCCCGACTGCGTGAACGGTCTGAATATTTCGAGAACATCGCGGTTGTCGGGATATGCGATGTTCGTCCCCGGTATCAATGCTTTATTCAAAACATTACCTCTTCTCTTCAAGAGTTTATATGATTATATCACACGGTCACAAGACTGTCAATAGTCACAAAAAATCTTTTTTGAAAAAATGTGCGCACGTATATTCACAATTGACTTGTCATGTTGATAGTGCTTGCGGATATGCACGCCGATTGCCGACATAATGACGTATGCGCTCTGCCTACGGCAGAATATATGTTGGCATAATTATTTGATTTTGATATGTATTGACAAAAAAGCGAGAGGCATGATATACTTATTTTGGAAATAGCTTTTGATGTTCGATATTTGTATACCGCCTAAATTGTAAATCGTTTAAAATAATCGCGTATAAAATAAGCAATTATTAATGCAATCTATTCCGTATTAATAAATAAAAAACTATGATAGACATGCACGGCGAGACTGAACTTGTAAATAAGTACACGATCACTGCTTTGTGTGGCAAACCAAACTCGGAAAGAGTGTTGTTGCCGGCGCTCCGATTTTGTTAGCAATTATAATGCAATATGAAGAACGCGATTTGGGTGTCGGATGTGACTGCGGCTGTGTGACGGTGAATATTTCCTGCCCGACAGTGCAGGAGTCATGTTCGTAACAAAAAACCGATATAAGGGCGGTATATGATACCGCTCTTATTCACCTCAGGAGGATGCTCGGATGAAGCTCAAAACAGTTTTTCATTGCGTAGGTTACATGTTCAAGTCTATGTGGGCCTTTAATAAGGGGCTCTTTGTCGGGGAGGTGCTGACTGCGGTTCTGAACGGTGTGATTGCCCCTGTAAATGCATATCTTATTAAAATTCTCGTAGATAATATATCGGCAAAAGCCTTTGACACTTCTTTAAAGATAATTGCAGCGGTGATGCTTGTCAATTTGCTTTACGGCCTCGTTATATCAAAGACAAAAAAGGAAACGGGAATTCTCGACGATCTGTTCAGAAACCAATTGATTTTGGACTTCTACTCGAAAATTGCGGATATGGACTACGAGATTTTGTATACTCCCGATATGATTCAGCAAAAAAACATGGCGCTTAAGGCAATTCAGAGCGGGTACGCCATGAATTATCTGAGAATAATGTTTTCCTGGGTTTCTGCAATTATAACCTTTATTTCAATTCTGTACCTGCTTACGTCAATCTCGGTGTGGGTGTATGTATTGATTCTGATCCTGATAGCGGTCAGGATATTTACCGTTATGCTCGATAAAAAGCGGAAATACAGGACGACCGAGGAGTTGTCCCGCGTTAACACGGAAATCAACTACTATATGAACGTGTTGTCGGATGAGGCATACGTTAACGATATCAAAATGTTCTCGGTCTCCGATTGGATATTAAATAAATACAAAAAGTGTATGTACAGCGTGCAGAGCCTGATTCGGAAATTGTCCGCATACGTATACAGGAACGATATAATACGCGATTTTCTCTCCTGCATAGAAACGGTGCTTCCGTATATATACGTGACCGTTCAGGTTATATTCTACGGAATGTCTTTTGCGAATTTCACGCTGGTTACCGCTACTCTGAAAAGCCTTACCGACTCGGTCTCCGGCATCACAAACAACATGGTCAACATGCGAGAAAACAGTGCATACGTCAAAAATTATATTGACTTTATGCAGGTTGGAAATAAAATAGCAGTCCCGGACAAGGGGATTGCCGTATCGGAAATTCGCAGTGTGACTCCGGTTTTTGAATTTAAAAACGTCGGGTTCGTATATCCGGAATGTGAACGATTTACGCTGCGCAATATAAATATGAAAATCGAGCCGGGTAAGTTTTACGTAATGGTCGGAGAGAACGGCGCGGGTAAAACGACGCTCGTGAGGCTGATGTGCAGACTTTATGACGTGAGCGAGGGCGCTCTTCTGTACATGGGCACGGACGTAAAGGACGTTGAGTATAAATCCTACAGGAACAATATCGGCGTTGTATTTCAGGACTATAAATACTATTGCTTCTCGATAGCGGAAAACGTGGCGATGAACGATTACCGCGACACGCCGGAGACGGAAGAAAGAATTTTAAAAGCGCTTGATGAGGCGGGACTGGGAGAGAAAATCGCTTCCCTGCCGAAAGGGATACATACGCAGCTCGGCAAGATATTCGATAAAGACGGAATTCAGCTTTCCGGCGGCGAATTGCAGAAGCTTGCTCTCGCGAGAGTTCTCTTTAAAGATCCGTCCATAGTAATTCTCGATGAGCCGTCAAGCGCGCTCGACGCCTTTGCCGAGGATGAACTTATAACGACATTCAACTCGGCTCTGAGGGGGAAAACCGTTATATATATATCCCACAGACTGTCGGTAGCGTGCCATGCGGATAAAGTAATCTTCGTAAAGGACGGAGAGATTGCCGGGATGGATTTGCATAAAGCGCTCATGGAGAAATTGCCCGACTACAAGGAAATGTACGAGACGCAGGCAAAGCATTATGAATAGGCGACGGATAAAAACAAAAATCCTCATTCTTGCGAATGAGGATTTTCTGGTGGGAGCGGGTGGATTCGGACCACCGAAGTCGAAGACAACAGATTTACAGTCTGCCCCCTTTGGCCGCTCGGGAACGCTCCCTGGAGCTGGTGAACGGAGTCGAACCATCAACCTGCTGATTACAAATCAGCTGCTCTGCCATTGAGCCACACCAGCATATAACGGTCTGTCTTCCGTGCATTTTCAATGCTTACTGATTATATCACAAACACGGCGCTATGTCAAGAACTTTTTTTATTTTTTACAAAAGTGCGCAGCTGCGGCGAGGGAAAAAACAAAGGTTTTTCCCTCAATTCTTGATTTCTTCACTATTATTTGTTATAATTTAATGTAATTAAATTCTGAAAGGAATGCGAAAGTGATAAAAATAGAGAACCTGACCAAAAAATTCGGCGCAAAGACCGTTCTCGACAACATCTCCTTTGAGGTTGCGGACGGCGAGATAGTGGGATTTCTCGGCCCGAACGGTGCAGGTAAAACAACGACGATGAACATTCTCACCGGCTACCTCTCCGGCACGTCCGGCAGCGCGACGGTCGACGGGATAGATATTCTGGAAGACCCTCATACTGTCAAAAAGCTCATAGGCTTTCTGCCGGAGCAGCCGCCGCTATATCTCGATATGACGGTGAACGAATATCTCAACTTTATATACGACCTCAAGGGCTGCACGCTCAACAGGGAAAAGCATCTGAAGGAGATATGCGACGTCATAAAGATAACCGACGTGAGAGGGCGGATAATACGCAACCTGTCAAAGGGCTATAAGCAGCGCGTGGGCATAGCGCAGGCTCTCGTCGGAAACCCGAAGGTGATAATATTCGATGAGCCGACGGTCGGACTCGACCCGAAGCAGATAATCGAGATACGCAACCTGATAAAGACCCTCGGCAAAAACCATACGGTTATCCTCTCGACGCACATTCTGCCGGAGGTTCAGGCGGTGTGCGACCGTATCGTTATAATAAATAAGGGGAAAATAGTCGCGAACGAGCGCACGGAGAATATCGCGAATATCGTCGACGGCAACCGCCGCCTTTCGCTCAAGATATGCGGACCGGAAAAGGAAGTGCTCGGACTCCTAAAGTCCCTTGACGGAGTTGCATACGCCGAGTGCGTCGGAAACGTCGACAAGGACAGCATGACTTATCTCGCGGAGAGCAAGCCCGGGCTTGATATGCGCAAGCCGATATTCAACGCCATGGCATCGCGCGGATTTCCCATCATAGGTATGGAGAGCCTCGGAGCGAACCTTGAGGACATCTTCATCGCCATAGTGGATAAAAAAGAGGCTCCTGACAACAGGCGCAGGGGCAAGGGGGCGTAAAAATGTTTGCAATATATAAAAGAGAGCTGCGGTCGTACTTCACCTCCGCGCTCGGGTACATCTTCATGGCGCTCTATCTCTGCCTTGCGGGCGTGCTTTTCGCAACGCAGACCCTGCAGAAGGGCGAGGACAGCAACGTAAACTACTATTTCGTTTACCTGCTCATCAGCTTTGTAATAGTCCTGCCGCTGCTCACGATGAAGCTTTTCAGCGAGGAGCGCAAGATGCGCACGGAGCAGCTGCTGCTCACCTCTCCCGTGACCCTCTCGGGCATGGTGATAGGTAAGTTTCTCGCGGCGTATACGGTTTTTGCCGCGACATATCTTTTCTCGTGCATTCCGTTTACCGCGCTGTACACCTTCGGAAATCCGAATACCGCGCAGCTCGTCGGATGCTCGGTCGGCATACTGCTCTTCGGCGGGGCGTGTATAGCCATAGGCTGCTTTGTTTCGTCCCTTACGGAGAATCAGCTTATCGCCGCCATCGGCGCTATGGCGATACTTTTCGCCTTCGTCATGTCGGGGTATCTTTCCTCTTATATAAACAGCGCCGCCGTGCGCACGGTCATAAGCTGGGTCAGCCTGCTCGACAGGTTTAATTCTTTCGGCAACGGCATATTCGACTTTTCCGCAATCCTTTACTATATATCCGTAGCCGCGGTGTTCCTCTTCCTTACGGTCCGCGTATACGAGAGACGCCGCTGGGCGTGAGGTGCAAAAAATGACATCGGCAGAAAAAAGAAAATTCAGATACGGCGGCACGGGCGCGGCTCTTACGGTCGTCTTTATCGCCGCGGTGATACTTGTAAACGCCGTCTTTTCGGTGCTGTGCACGCGCTATGCGCTGTACGCCGATATGACGACGACCGGCTACTACGGCATTTCGGACAGGACGCGCGAGCTGCTCGCGGACGTTGACGATGAGATAAAATTCATCTTCTGCACGCCGCTTGATAAGCTTTCGGACAATACAACGTCGTCCATGATTTACACTCTCGCGCAGGCTTATGCTGCGGAGTACGACAATATTTCGTGCGATTATCTCAACTACGAGACGGAGACAGCCCGCACCCAGAGCTATATGATAACCTCCGGCTCGACCATTAACGCAAAGACGGTAATAGTCGACTGCCCCGCGCGCAACAGCTACCGCGTCTACTCGTGGGATTCGTTCATCGCCTACGACACGGACGGGTATCAATACGGCTTTAACGGCGAGCTTAAGTTCACCTCGGCTATTCTTCAGCTGACGGGCGAGCATCCCGTTGTAGCTTTTACAAAGAACCATTCAGAGGATATCACGGGTGCTGCGGCGCTGATGAGCCTCTTTGAGAATGCGGGCTATGATACGGTCACCTTTGACCTGACATCAGAGCCTATCCCCGACGGGACGCGCATCATAGTTACATTCGACCCGCGCACCGACTTTATCGGCATGGGCGCGGAGCAGAATGAATTTGAAAAGCTCAATGCATTCACCGCCGACTACGGACACCTCATGGTATTCCTCTCCGCGGGGAGAGGTACTCTGCCCGAGCTTTACTCATATCTCTATGAGCATTGGTATATAGAGCCGAGCAACTATACGGTGAGCGACACGGCGCAGAATTCTCTCTCAGCCGACGGCAGAGCCATTTCTGCCACGTATGTGACGGACGGAGTGGGAGCCGGCCTTACAAAGACGCTGCGCTCCATGCAGTCGACACCGAGGGCGCTCGTCGAGAATTCCCTTGCGCTCTCGCTTGCTCCGGGCGCTCAGACGGAGAACTCAAGCATAAATTCGTCGCTTATTCTGACCTCCTCGCCCGAGGCTGTTGCGTATGACAACGGACAGAGCGTGGGCAGCGGGACTTACGGACTTTTGGCGCTCTCCTGCTACAGCACTTATGTTGATAACGAGCAGAAGAATAACTATGTACTTGTCTCGGGAAGCTCGCAGTTTGCAAGCAATGACAATCTCAACTCCGCGTCCTATGCCAACTCCGATATACTCTACTCCGCCATGACGGCAATGGGCAAGGACAAGGTGCCATCGGGAATAGAGTGCAAGAAATTTGAGGACGCGAAGCTCGATATAACCTCGGCTCAGGCGAATACACGCACGGTGATTTTCGCCGTGATAATCCCCGCTATTCTCATGCTCTCGGGACTCTTCGTTTACGTCAGGAGAAAGCATCTATGAGCGAGAAGAGAAAGAAATCCACACTGCGCACGCAGCTGATAACGACAGCCGTCGCACTCGGAGTGACCGTCGCGCTCGCGATTGTGTATTTTATCGCGGTGCGCGGGCTCGGCTCGGGTGAGGAGTCGAAAAAAGAGCCGACGATACTCTCGGGAGAGTATTACGCTTATAACAGCCTCTACCTTTTCGAGCCTTTTTCGAGTGACGATATGCAGAGGATAAGCGTCGTAAACGAAAACGGCGGATATACAGTAGAGCGAGGCGACGACGGAGAATTTTACGTAAACGAAAATAAAAATGCCGCGTACAGCCCGACGCTTTTTGCATCCCTTGCCGTTGCCGTCGGCAGACCGATGGCAAGCACACGCATAGAGCCGGCGGAGGACGTCGGCTCTGAGCCGGATTATATAAATTACGCAAATTACGGCCTTGACGAGGATTCCGAGAGCGGCAGCTTTACGGTAGTGCGGACGGACGGAACTGAGCATACCGTGCATATAGGCTATGCCGTATCGTCAGGCGACGGTTATTACGCTCGCCTTGACGGCAGAAATGCGGTATATATAATATCAAACGACGTAAAGAGCACGGTGCTCGCTCCCGTCGAGAATATCATCACGCCCATGCTCGGCTTCCCCGTGTCGACAAACGAGTATCGGAATTTCGATAACTTCACCGTATGGCACGGCGGCGAGCACTTTGTCACGGTGCATAAGCTCGCCGACAATGAGGAGGTATCCGACCTTGCCGCTTCGTCAAATTACGTGCTTGCCTTTTCATGCGGTATAACCCCCGAGCAGGCAGTGGCATGTGACAGCGAAAAGAAACAGAGTGCTCTTTTCGGCACGGATGCGCTGAATTATTCATACGTGCCCGATATCGACGGGTACGGGAGTATGCTCTCGGGCTTTGCATCCTTCCAAGGGGATGCGAC
>CAKSEI010000003.1 GCA_934446285.1 uncultured Eubacteriales bacterium
GTCATCCATAGTCAGTCCCGCCTTCTCAAGGGCGCACATTGCACATGAAACCATCCTCGAGCGCAAACCGGGTATGTCCGTGCCGACCTCGCTGTCTATCATGTGCTTCGCAACTATATTGTTGTCCTCATCAACGACCCCGGCTTTGATAAAAGTCCCGCCGAGATCTATACCGATATTGTACATTCACAACACCTCAAGGCATATATTTTCTTATCTTACATTATAGCACCGAAAAGAGCCCCCGTCAACAAAGAGAGAAGAATATTTTACATAATTTTTCGCTTGCGACCTTTTCCGCCAAATTGTGCGGAAAATATATGGTAAAATCTGCCATGAGGTGAGGTGCATGAAATTACACGGCGAATGCGAAAGCCTGCGCGAACAGGTAAAGGTACTCGAGAGCAGAGAAAAAGCACTGCGTGCGCGGCTTGAATACGGACGCATACATATAATAGAAGTAAACAGAATTTGCGCAAATCCCGCGCAGCCGAGGAAGCAGTTTGAAGACACCGCCATAATGCGTCTCGCGGACAGCCTGAGGCAGTACGGAATGCTGCAGCCTTTGTCCGTGCGCAGGATAATGGACGAGAGTCAGCTCGAGGGCGGACTTTTTCAGCTTGTCGCGGGAGAACGGCGGCTGCGGGCAGCGGTCATGATAGGCATGACGCACGTTCCCTGCCTTATAATAAATGCCGACTCTAAGAAATCAGCCGAGCTTGCGATAATAGAAAATATACAGAGGGAGAACCTCAATATGTTTGAGCAGGCAAACGCCATAGCGGCGCTCATACGCATATACGACATGACGCAGGAGCAGATAGCAGAGAAACTGTCCTGTTCTCAGCCGTACATAGCAAATAAGCTGCGCATACTGCGCCTCTCGGCAAAGGAGCGGGAAATAATAATGAAGTCGGGCATGACCGAGCGGCACGCACGCGCATTTCTGCGCATAAGCGACGAGAGGACGCGAACGGCGGCAATAGAATACGCAGCCGCACACCAGCTCAACGTCAGCGCGGCGGAAAGCTACGTAGACAGGCTGCTCGCCGCCTCGGGCACACAGTCGAAAAAGCGTCGGGGCATTATACGCGACCTGAGGCTTTTTTACAATTCTATCGACCGTGCTCTCTCCGCTCTCAACACGGCAGGCATAGACGCCGTGTCCAAGCGCTCGGACAAGGGCGACAAGGTAACACTTACAATTGAAATAAAAAAATGAAAAGTTTCACGTGAAACATCATCGGTGGGATGTTTCACGTGAAACTTTTTTACGCGCCCTGTTTCACGTGAAACACGAAAAGCGTGAAAAGCTGTTGACATAAAAACCGAAAAAGGGTATAATATTGTCACAGAGAAAAAGAGGAGGTGCGTATGGCAAAGATAATAGCTTTCGCCAACCAGAAGGGCGGCATAGGCAAAACGACATCCGCTATAAATACAGCCGCGGCTCTCGGTCTTGAGGGCAAGCGGGTTTTGCTGATAGATTTCGACCCGCAGGGCAACACCTCGAGCGGTGTAGGAGTAAACAAACGCGTCCTGCCGACATCGGCATACGACGTTATAATAGCCCGTGCGAACGCCGAACAGGCGATAATGAAAACCAATTTCAAGGGGCTGTCGCTGCTTCCGTCGAATATGAATCTGGCGGGAGCTGAATTTGAGCTTGTATCAGCCGACAACAGGGAGTACAGACTGCGCGACGCGCTGAAACCGATAGAGGACGACTATGAATACATGATAATCGACTGCCCTCCCTCGCTCGGAATACTCACTCTGAATGCGCTCGCCGCATCGGACGGTGTAGTCGTACCCATGCAGTGCGAATATTTCGCGCTTGAGGGTCTGTCTCAGCTTGTATCGACCATAAGACAGGTAAAAAAGCTGTACAATCCGCGCCTTGAAATAACGGGACTGCTCATAACCATGTTTAACGGCAGACTCAATCTGTCGCTGTCGGTGCTTGAGGAGCTGAAAAAATATTACAAGGACAGGATATTCACCACGCCCGTCCCGCGCTCGGTTCGCCTGTCGGAAGCTCCTTCGTACGGCAAGCCGATACAGTATTACGATAAATACTCAAAGGGAGCTCTCGCCTACGAGGACATAGCAAAAGAGCTTATGCAGAGGATATAAAAATGACAAAGACATCAAAAGGCGGTCTCGGAAAAGGGCTTGACGCGATATTCGCCGACAATACGGAGGAAAGCGCGTCGGGAGTGACCATAATGCGTATATCGGACATAGAGCCGCGTTCCGACCAGCCGCGAAAGAGCTTTAATACCGAGGCTCTGTCCGCGCTGTCCGCGTCTATCGCGGAGCACGGCATGATACAGCCGATAGTCGTCCGCTGCTCAGCGGGAGGTTTCTACGAGATAATCGCGGGAGAGAGGCGCTGGCGCGCCGCGAAAATGGCGGGAATTAACGAAGTACCGGTCATAATCTCCGACTACGACGACGAAAAAACTGCAGAGATAGCGCTCATAGAAAACATTCAGCGCGAAAACCTGAGTGCCGTTGAGGAAGCTATGGGCTACCGCGCACTCATGGAGGAGTACGGCTTTACACAGGAGCAGGTCGCGGCGAAGATAGGCAAATCCCGTCCGGCAGTAGCTAACACCCTGCGTCTGCTTGAACTGCCCGACTCCATTCTGACCATGATAACCGAGGGACATATCTCCGCGGGACACGCACGTGCGCTGCTCTCACTCGAGGATCGCTCGGAGGCGGAGAGCGCCGCTCGGATTATAGTAAAAAAAGACCTGTCGGTGAGGCAGGCTGAGGAGCTTGTGCGTTCGCTTAACCGTGCAAAAAACGTAAAGGCAAAGGAAAAAGCCGCAGACGAGGTGGACTACCTCGGGCGTCTTGAGACAAGGGCACGCTCCATTCTCGGCAGAAAAGTAAAAATAACAAACGGAGCGCGGTCGAAGAAGATTGAGCTTTCCTTTGAGGACGACGACGACCTTGAGGAGCTTTTGCTCACGCTGTGCGGCAAAGACGTTTTTCAAAACTGACTTATAAGGAGTAGAAATGTTAGACATAAAATTCGTTAAAGAAAATCCCGAGATTGTAAAGGAAAACATAAGAAAGAAATACGAGGACGAGAAGCTGCCGCTTGTCGACGAGGCGATAGCACTCTACGATGAAAAGCGCGAGACACAGCAGGAGGAAGAAAAGCTGCGCGCCGACAGAAACGCTATATCAAAGAAGATAGGCGCACTCATGGCGCAGGGCAAGCGCGACGAGGCAGAGGAGGCAAAGGAGCAGGTAAAGCAGTTTGCAGACCGCCTCGTTGAGCTGACGGCAAAGGTCCGCGAGCTTGACGAAAAGCTTTTAAAGGTAATGTATGTCATACCGAATATCATTGACCCGAGCGTTCCGATAGGAAAAGACGACTCGGAAAATGTCGAGCTTGAGCGTTTCGGCGATCCGAAGGTACCCGACTACGAAATTCCCTATCACACCGAGATAATGGAGCGCCTCTCGGGCATAGACCTCGACAGCGCGGGAAGAGTCGCGGGCAACGGCTTCTATTACCTCACGGGGGACATAGCGCGTCTGCATTCGGCTGTGCTCTCATATGCACGCGACTTTATGATAGACCGCGGTTTTACCTACTGCATACCGCCGTATATGATACGCTCGTCCGTCGTCACGGGAGTCATGAGCTTTGCCGAGATGGACAGCATGATGTATAAAATCGAGGGCGAGGATCTCTATCTCATAGGCACGTCCGAGCACTCCATGATAGGCAGATTTATCGACACGACAATCCCCGAGGAAAAGCTGCCTTATGCACTCACCTCGTACAGCCCCTGCTTCCGCAAGGAAAAGGGCGCTCACGGCATAGAGGAGCGCGGAGTTTACCGCATACATCAATTTGAGAAGCAGGAGATGATAGTCGTATGCCGTCCGGAGGAGTCACCCGAGTGGTTTAACCGCCTTTGGCACAATACGGTCGACTTTTTCCGCTCGCTTGACATACCCGTGCGCACGCTCGAGTGCTGCTCGGGCGACCTTGCCGACCTGAAGGTCAAGAGCCTTGACGTCGAGGCATGGAGTCCCCGTCAGAAGAAGTATTTTGAGGTAGGCTCGTGCTCAAATCTCGGAGACGCACAGGCGCGCAGACTGAAAATAAGAGTAAAGGGCAAGGACGGCAGTTACTTTGCCCACACGTTGAACAACACGTGCGTAGCACCCCCGCGTATGCTGATAGCATTTCTCGAGAATCACCTCGAGGCGGACGGCAGCATAAGCATTCCCGAGGCACTGCGCCCGTACATGGGAGGAAAAGAAAAAATAAATGCTTGAGAGACTGTTTGCTTATGAGAACGGCACGGTCAGCCTTGCTTTCATCATCACGGCATTTGTCGCCGGAGCGATAATTGCGAGCGCAGTCATGCTGCGCGAAATAAAAGTACCCGGCAGAATAATACGAACACTCGATAAAGCGGGCGCGCGCTCTCCCGAGAGCGCCATCCCCGCGAAAAGCTTCGGCTTTACGGAGTCGAGACTGCGCAGACTTCTGCGCCCGAGGTCGGTAATTTCGAAATACGTGCGCTTTTGCTCGGAGGGCATACCGAACGGCGAGACGCTCTGCTACCTTGCACCCGAGAGCGCGGACAGCGCTGTAATCCGCTACGACGGCAGGCGCGCAAGCCCGCGCACGGTCATCGTGGGCTCGGTTTTGCTGTGCGCTCTCGGAGTCGCCATGTATTATATCATACCGAATATCGAAAAAATGCTGAACAACCTCATTTCAATGTTCTGAAAAAAGGAGGAACACCATGAATAACCGCCAAACACCGAACAGACCCGCACCGAGGCGCACGCCGAATAACGGAACGGAGCAGCATCACGCGGACGCACGTCCGCAGGGCAAAAAGAAGGTACGCAGGCACCGCTCGACGGGCGCTGTTATAAGAAATATATTCATCGCGGCACTCGCGGCGGTGATAGCGGTTTTCCTTATACTTTTCATCGCAGGCTACAGGTATATGGCATACAAAGTCGTGCGCGGTGAGGAGACGGTAACGGTAAAGTACATCGGACGCGTTGATAAGGACGGAAATCCGACCTCAGGGCGCGTTATTTACCCGGACAAGCAGGCAAAGGTCGACGCGAAGAACGGCACGGTGCAGTATTCAAACGGTGACGTGTACTCGGGCGGGCTGATGAAGATGCTCAAGCACGGCACGGGCAAGCTTATATACGACAATGACGACGTATACGAGGGGACATTCGTATATGACGTGATATCCGGCGCGGGAACATATACATACGCGTCGAGCGGCGACGTCTACACGGGAGCATTCAGCGAGGGTCAGCGTTCGGGAGAGGGAACTATGACATGGAGCGACGGCTCAAAGTACGAGGGCACGTGGGTCAACGGCGAGCGCTCGGGCACGGGCAAATACACAGCTGCCGACGGCTCCTCATTCGAGGGCGAATACTCAGCGAACAAGCCGAACGGCAAGGGCACGTACACCTACTCGGACGGCTCGACCTACGAGGGTGACTTCGTTGACGGCATACGCTCGGGCACGGGCACGTACACTTGGGCATCCGGTGAGAAGTACACAGGCGAATTTGCACAGGATAAACCTAACGGACAGGGCACATTCACCTGGCCGAGCGGCAGATATTTCACGGGCAAATTCGAGAACGGCGTAATCGTAGTCGACTCGGGCACAGCCTACGAGCCGAACGGCGAAAAAGCGGAATAATATCCGCCGCCTCGCTGCTAACCCGTCTTCGCTTGCGCTTAAATTTTCGCTATCCCGCAGCCTCCCTTGTGTAAAGGGAGGTGTCGCGGCGCAGCCGTGACGGAGGGATTGTAAAACCGAACAATACCGTACAGCCGAAAAAAATAAGCAGTCTATAGAACGAACAATCCCTCAGTCAGCCTTACGGCTGACTGCTCCCTTTACACAAGGGAGCCTCGGGGGAGGCGAAATCTCCTCTGTCAAATCCACCGCGCGGAGGGCAGTCACGGCATCCCGCCTAGACAGAAAACACAACAGGAGCAATGTTCCCGCAGCAAGAGAACTTCGCAGAAATATGACAAAAGAAGAGCGAAAGCTGTGGTACGAATTTTTGCGATTTTATCCCGTAAAATTTTCAGGACAGAAGATTTTGGGGAAATATATCGCAGATTTTTATTCAGCAGAAACGGAACTTGTAATCGAGCTTGACGGAAGTCAACACTTAAGCGAAACAGGCAGAAAAAATGATGCCGAGAGAACCGAATATCTCGAAAAATTCGGTCTGACCGTAATACGAATACCCAATAATCAGATACAATATAACTTTATCGGCGTATGTGAGTATATAGACAGCATTGTAAAAAAACGCCAAAAAGAAAAACAATATCTTCAATAGCTTGAACCGCATACAAACGAACAGCAAAGTCAAGGAGAAAAAATGAACGTAAAGCTTATCACATACACCCCCGACGCGGAAAAGACGATAGCCGCGGCAGCCAAGCTATGCTACGCGAAAAGCGATGTCGACACGCTGCTCGACGGACTGACGCCCGAGAAAACCGAAAAGTTTCTTGATATGCTCGCAGGACTGGGACACGAAAGCCCTGTCGAGCACGCGAGTTTTACCTTTGCAATAGAGGGTGTCTCACGCACTCTGCTCGCACAGATAACAAGGCACAGGATAGCATCATTCTCCGTTCAGAGCCAAAGATATGTTGATAAAAGCAACTTTTCGTATATTCTTCCGCCGGCAATCGCAGCCGTGCCGGAGGCACGCGAGGAATTTATTCGCGCCATGGAGGAGGATGCGGAGCATTACGAAAGTTTGCGTGAGAAACTAATCGAAGGACACACCGCACGGCTGATATCCGAGGGTAAGGACGAGGCGGACGCACGCAAGGCTGCGGAAAAAATGGCAAACGAGGACGCGCGTTTCGTCCTGCCGGGTGCGTGCGACACGCGCATGATAGTAACGATGAACGCCCGTGCACTGCGGAACTTCTTCCGTCTGCGCTGCTGCAGCCGCGCGCAGTGGGAGATTCGCGAGCTTGCATGGGAGATGCTGCATCTTGTGCGCGGAGTATGTCCGAATCTCTTCGGGCTGTCAGGACCTGCCTGTCTTTCCGGTCCCTGCCCCGAGGGCAGGATGAGCTGCGGCAATGCTGCCGAGGTAAAAAAGCGCTCACGGGAGCTTGTCTGAACGAAAAACGGCAGCTTTCTCGAAAAGCTGCGCGAGCTTTCCCGAAAAAGCTCGGCAAAAACTTCAAATAAGAGATCAAGCGAATGCGTTCCCTATATTAAAGCTTTTTGCGAGGCTTTTCCCGAAAAACGGAAATATTTGTTCGTAAACAAAATCAAGGAGAAACCCTCTGCGCGAGGGTTTCTCCTCTTTTACGCCTGCGGCGTAAAATTCACGAGCTTTTTATAAAAAGCTCGGCAAAAACTTCAACAAATGGGATATTCTAAAGCTTTTCACTTGCTGAAAAATCATGCGTCTGCAAAAGCTTTTGTGTCGCTTTTCGAGGGGAAAGCGACCGGCGGCGATTAAAGGCTTCGCCTTTAAAAACTGCGAGCCTTTAAAAAGGCTCGACCCAAACTTTTAATAAAGGGACAGCGTTATGCAAAGAACCTTTGATAGCGGAATAAGCTAAAACGCCCCTATACTAAAGCTTTTACGCAGCTTTCCCGAAAAGCAGCAATATTTGTTCGTATATAACACAGGAGAAACCCCCGGCGAGGGTTTCTCCTCTTTCGCGCGCAGCGCGAAATTCACCTCTTCCTGCGCTTTATGAAGCACAGGGTGTTTCGCTGCTGCGGCAGCGATTAAAGGCGCTGCCTTTAAAAACCGCGAGCCTTTAAAAAGGCTCGACCCAAACTTTTAATAAAGGGACAACGTTATGCAAAGAACCTTTGATAGCGGAATAAGCTAAAACGCCCCTATACAAAAGCTTTTGCCAAGCTTTTCTCGAAAAGCTTGCGAAAAGCTTGCGAAAAAGCTCGCGTTCCCTATGCAAGATACTCCCGCAATGCCTCGCGGATAGTGTCGGTGTCAAAGCCCGCTCTCATAAGCGATGCAGTCAGCTTGCGTAATGCCTCGCGGTCCGGTCTGCGCCTGCCGTCCGCTCCGTCATCGCCGTCGTCTGCGGCAAAAAGCTTGCCGCCGCGGCATTTTGCTCTTATCTGCTTTAGGCACGCGGCGGAGAAATCTACATCCGCGCACGCCTCGTCAAAGAATCTGTTAAGTATCTCGTCGGAAAAACCCTTTGCACGTGCCGCGGCGTATACTCGCCTGCGTCCGTAGGTCTTGCCCTGAAGAGCGACAAAACGGCGCAGGTACTCCTCCTCGTCGAGATATCCCTTTTTCTTTAAATATGCAACGGCGGCGGAGATATCCTCCTCCGCCGCGCCTTTTTCACGCAGCTTGCGTACAAGCTGCTTTTCGGTATTCGGTGAGTATGCGAGAATGTTAAGCGCGCGCTCGACCGTTTTGCCGTATTTATCCGTCATTTTTTGTGTCAGCCGAGGTCAAGCACGGACAGGTCGAAGTCGTCCGCGTCCTCCGCCTCACTCTCGGCGATTGCACCCGCGTCCATCGACATATCAATCTCGCCGCTGTGCGCGCGTATCTTGTCCTCAATCTCGCGGCACTTGTCGGGGTTTTCGTCGAGCCACTTCTTGGCGTTCTCTCTGCCCTGCCCTATTCTCTCGCCGTTATACGAGAACCAGGCTCCGCTCTTCTCAATAAGGTCAAGTTCAACTCCGAGGTCGAGGATTTCTCCCGTCTTTGATATTCCCTTACCGAAGAGCATATCGAATTCCGCAGTTTTGAAGGGCGGTGCAACCTTATTCTTTACGACCTTGCACTTGGTACGGCTGCCGTACTGCTCCGTGCCGTTCTTGAGCGCTTCGCCCTTGCGTACCTCAATACGCACGGATGAATAAAATTTAAGCGCTCTTCCGCCCGGAGTCACCTCGGGATTTCCGTACATAACACCGACCTTTTCACGCAGCTGGTTTATGAAAATGAATATACAGTTGCTCTTCTCGATAATTCCCGAGAATTTTCTCATCGCCTGGCTCATGAGACGCGCCTGAAGACCGACATGGGTGTCTCCTATGTCTCCGTCAATCTCCTGCTGCGGTACGAGAGCCGCAACCGAGTCGACTACAACAATGTCGATAGCTCCCGAGCGGACAAGATATTCCGCAACGGACAGTGCCTGCTCTCCCGAGTCGGGCTGAGAGACGAGCAGCTCATCTATGTCGACCCCGAGCTTCTTCGCGTACACGGGGTCAAGAGCGTGCTCCGCGTCGATGAAAGCGGCGTTGCCGCCCGCCTTCTGCGCTTGTGCTATGCAATGCAGCGCGAGAGTAGTTTTACCCGAGGATTCCGGACCGTATATCTCAATGATACGTCCGCGCGGCAGTCCACCGACACCGAGTGCAAGGTCGAGGTTAAGCGAGCCTGTCGATATGGCGCTTACCTCCATATGCGTGTTCTCTCCGAGCTTCATTATAGCGCCCTTGCCGAAATCCTTTTGTATTTTGGAAATGGCGACGTCAAGCGCCTTTTGCTTTTCTTCTCCGTTTGCGGGCAGCTCGCTCTTGTCGCCCGCGGGTTTCTTTGCCTTTGCCATGTTATCCTCCCGAAAGGTTTATTACTCCTGTGTATCCGAGGTCTGCCCGTCCGTTTCGGTCTGCGCCTCTTCCGCTTGTCTATCCTGTCCGTCGTCGTGTGCGGAGCAGGAGAAATTGACTATCTTATTGCCGTCGCGCAGACGCATTATTATAACTCCGCCCGCGTCCTTGCCGTAAATATTTATGCCCGAGGCGGGAGTACGGATTATCACACCCGCCCCCGTTACTATCATAAGGTCCTCATCCTCACCGACGGCGGCAATGCCGACGAGAGGTCCTGTCTTTTCGGTTATGCGCTGGCAGTGTACGCCGAGTCCTCCTCTGCCCTTTGTCGTAAAGGCATCAAACTCCGTGCGCTTGCCGTAGCCGTTCTCGGTGAGGGTGACAAGGGTCTTGCCCTCCTCTACTATCGCCGCTCCCACGACATAGTCGTCGCCGCGCAGCCTTATACCGCGCACGCCGCGTGATACGCGTCCCGAGACTCTGATATCCTCCTCGCGGAATCTGTTTGCACTTCCCGCGCGCGTTGCTATCATGACGTCCCTCTTGCCGTCGGTATTGAATACAAAGGCAAGCTCATCGCCCTCATCGAGGTTAATAGCTATCTTACCGCCCTTGCGCTGATATTCGTATTCGCTTAAGGGAGTGCGCTTGATTACTCCCGCACGGGTTATCATGGTAAGGTATCTGTCGGCGGCAAAATCGCTTACCGCAATTGACGCCGTAACCCTCTCCCCGCTCTCAAGCTCAAGCAGGTTGACGATATTAGTTCCCTTGCTCGCGCGGCTGCCCTCGGGGACGGTATATGCCTTGCGCACATACACCTTACCGAAATTGGTAAAGAGCATTACGGGGTCGTGGCTGCATACGACCTGTACGGAGACTATGTAGTCCTCCTCCTTGGTCTTTGCGCCCTTTATACCGACGCCGCCCCTGTTCTGCGCCGTGTAGGTGTCAAGCGGCTGACGCTTTATGTAGCCATGAGCGGACATGGTGATAACGCAGGTATGTCTCTCAATCAAATCCTCAAGGTCGATATCGTCCTCGCTCTCGACTATCTCCGTGCGTCTCTCGTCTCCGAAACGGTCGCGGATAGCGGTCATCTCGGTGCGGATTATCTCCTTTACCCTCCACTCGTTTGCGAGAATGTCGCGGTAGTCTGCAATCTTCGCCTGAAGAGCCGTAAGCTCGTCCTGAACCTTCTGTATCTCAAGTCCCGACAGCTTGCCGAGCGTCATGTCGACTATCGCCTGAGCCTGCTCCTCGGATAACGGGAAAGCAGCTCTTAAGTTTTCCTTTGCCTCCGGAATAGACTTTGACGCGCGGATAATGCGTATGACCTCCTCGATATTCGCTATCGCTATAAGATATCCCTCGAGGATGTGGGCACGCTTCTCCGCCTTTGCAAGGTCGAATTTCGTGCGGTTTATTATAACGCTCTCCTGATGCGCGAGGTACTCACGCAGTATATCGCGCAGTCCGAGCGTACGCGGCTCGCCGTTCACGAGAGCGACCATATTCATGCCGCAGGTGTCCTGAAGCTGAGTGTATTTATAAAGCTGATTTAAAAGAATATTCGGGTCGACATCTCGGCGGTAGTTTATGACTATCTTCATACCTCTGCGGTCGGAGGCATCGTGCATTGCGGTAATTCCGTCGACCTTTTTCTCTTTTACGAGATTTGCGATGCTCTCGACGAGCACGCTCTTGTTTACCTGATAGGGTATCTCAACTACGTGTATCTCATGTCTGTCCTCATGGATAACGCATTTTGCGCGCACATAGACCTTGCCTCTGCCCGTCTCATATGCGCTGCGTATGCCCGCCGTGCCGTAGATAGAGCCGTATGTCGGAAAGTCCGGACCGGGGATATAATGCATAAGCTCGTCCACCGTCGCGTCGGGATGGTCCATAAAATAAAGAGTACCGTCTATAACCTCACGCAGGTTGTGCGTCGGGATATTCGTAGCCATACCGACGGCGATACCGACGCTGCCGTTTACAAGCAGGTTGGGAAAACGGGAGGGCAGCACCCTCGGCTCGTTTCTCGAATAGTCGAAGTTCGGGGTAAAGGGTACGACATCCTTATCGATATCGGCGAGCATCTCGTCGGCGAGCCGCGCCATGCGCGCCTCGGTATAACGGTATGCAGCCGCCTTATCTCCGTCGATATTACCGAAGTTTCCGTGTCCCTCTATGAGCGGATAGCGCATAGAGAAATCCTGAGCGAGTCGTACCATGGCATCGTAGACCGAGCTGTCACCGTGCGGATGGTATCTGCCGAGCACGTTACCGACGGTCGTCGCCGATTTGCGGAACGCGTTTGAATGGGTGAGGTTGTCCTCATACATAGAGTATAGTATGCGCCTGTGCACAGGCTTCAAGCCGTCGCGCACGTCCGGCAGCGCTCTGTCCGTGAGCACCGACATGGCATAGGCGAGAAATGCCGACTGAATCTCACCCTCAATATGCTTCTCATCTATTTTCTGATTTTGCAGATCCTCTAATATCTGCTCAAAGTCTTTATCTTTTTTCATATGTTTCCTTCCGTGCGAAAGCTTTTTGCAAAAATGTCGGACGCGACTTTTCAACCGCGAGGGGTAAAATTTTACTCCGCGAAAAATCCTTTATACATCACGCCGCGTGCCGATGTCCGAAAGAGTTTTGAACGCAGTTTTGAACATAATGTTCAAAACTTTGCTCCTTTAAACATCTATATTTTCGGCGTATTTTGCGTTGTCCTCTATATATTTTTTTCGCGGCTCTACCTTGTCTCCCATGAGCAGCGAGAATATGTCGTTGCACATTGCGCCGTCCTCAACGGTAAGGCGCACGAGAGTGCGGTGCGCGGGGTCCATCGTCGTCTCCCACAGCTGGTCGGGGTCCATCTCACCGAGACCTTTATATCTCTCGGCTTTCGCGTTTCCTCCGAGCTCCTCTACTATCATGTCGCGCTCCTCGTCCGAGAAGGCGTATCTCTCCGTCTTGCCCTTTATAACCTTATAGAGCGGCGGCTGAGCGGCATATATATGCCCCTCCTCAAGCAGCGGACGCATATGTCTGAAGAAGAACGTGAGCAGCAGTATACGTATGTGCGAACCGTCGACATCGGCATCTGCCATAATGATTATCTTGCCGTAGCGCAGCCTGTCCATGTTGAATTCGCTGCCGATACCGCATCCGAGAGCCTGGATTATCGGCATGAGCGAGAGGTTTCCGTAAACCTTGTCGGGAGAGACCTTCTCAACATTAAGCACCTTGCCTCTCAGAGGAAGAATAGCCTGAAATTCGCTTCGTCTGCCGCCTTTCGCCGAGCCTCCTGCGGAGTCTCCCTCCACAAGGTAAAGCTCGGTAAGCTCGGTATCCTTGCTCGTACAGTCGGACAGCTTGCCCGGCAGAGTCATGCCGTCGAGCGCCGTCTTGCGCCTCGTCGACTCCCTCGCCCTCTTCGCCGCCTCTCTTGCCCGGGAGGCGAGAGTTGCTTTCTCAATTATTATCCTGCCTACGTCGGGGTTCTCTTCTAAGAATTCCCCGAGTTTTTCCTTGACAAGCTCGTTTACAAACTCTCTTATGTATGAGTTGCCGAGCTTCGCCTTTGTCTGACCCTCGAACTGCGCCTCGGGCAATTTCACGGATATTACCGCTACAATTCCCTCTCGTACATCGTCTGCACGCAGGGTTTCTTTTTCCTTCAGGAGCTTTTTTTCCTGCCCGTAGCGATTGAGAGTGGTGACAAGCGCGTTTCTGAATCCGTCCTCGTGCATACCGCCCTCGACGGTGTGTATATTGTTGGCAAATGATATTATATTGCTCTTATAACCGTCGTTGTAGAGCAAGGCAATCTCCGCGGTGCAGTTGTTTGACTCTCTTCTGCCCTTTATGTAAATAACATCGTGCAGTGCGTGAACGTCGTTTTCCTTTGCCGGCTTTTCCTCGTCGTCCTCGCTGTACTCCTCCTCCTTGAGAGTGCCGTTGAGCCATTCGACAAAGCTCTTTATGCCTCCCTCGTAGCAGAGGTCGTTTTCCCTTATTTTTTCGTTTCTCTCATCACGCAGGACTATGCGCACTCCCGCATTGAGAAAAGCCTGCTCCCGCAGTCTCGTTAAGAGCGTGTCGTAGTTAAAGACCACCGTATCGAATATTTCCGCATCGGGATAAAAGCGCACATAAAGTCCGTGCTCATCGCTCGGACCCAGATCCTTATATTCGCTCGCCTTGTTTCCTCTCTCAAAGCGCTGGGTAAAGGCCCTGCCCGCGTTGTAGTCGATATATTCAAACCACTCGGAGAGGGCATTGACGACAGACGAACCGACGCCGTGGAGTCCTCCCGATATCTCATATCCTCCTCCTCCGAATTTTCCTCCCGCGTGCAGCACGGTAAAGACGACCTCGGGGGTGGGTCTTTTCTCCGTATGATGTATAGCGGAGGGGATTCCGCGTCCGTTGTCACGCACCGAGCAGCTGCCGTCCGGATGAAGAGTTACCGTTATTTTATCGCAGTAGCCCGCGAGCGCCTCGTCTATTGAGTTGTCCACTATCTCGTATACAAGGTGATGGAGTCCTCTCTCCGAGGTCGAGCCTATGTACATTCCCGGGCGCTTGCGCACAGCCTCGAGACCCTCTAAAACCTGTATCTGACTTTCGTCATATTCGTTTTTTTCTATATTATCAGCCATTGTTTTTCCTTTCGCTGCGTGCGGCTCGAGAGCCTATAGTTTTAGCATTCAGGTCGCACATTATAACAGTATTGTTCTCACTCAAAATAAACGAACGCGGAATATCTTCCGCATACCATTTTATCTTGCCCTCCTTCTGCCTCTTCTGCAGAAAAAGCTTTGACGTGCGCGCGACGGTCGCGCTGTCCATGTCGAATATTCCTATTACGGTTCTTCCGTTCGCCGTCTTTCCGCCGCCCGTATTTATATACAAGAGAATGTTCCTCCCTTTACGTTTATCACGTTCCCTGAGCTCTGCCCGAAGATATCCTTTTCGCACGCGCTTATTATTATCTGACCGTCGCGCAGGCTTGTGAGTATATATTTTTTTCTGTGCTCGTCAAGCTCCGATAGTACATCGTCGAGCAAAAGTACGGGTTTCTCTCCCGTTCTCTCCCCGGATATACCAGCCTCCGCTAACTTCATCGCCACTGCAAGCGAGCGCTGCTGTCCCTGACTTGCGTAGGCTCGCGCCTCTCTGCCGTTCAGGGTTATCGATATATCGTCCTTATGAGGACCTGCCGAGGTGGTGCGCAGCTTTATGTCGCGCTCTCTTACCGAGTGCAGCAGTCTGAGTATATTCTCTTCGTCCCTCTCATCGCGGTACTCAAAGCACGGTCTCTCCGCGCCCGAGGTCATATCCGAGAAAAATCCGCACGCGTATCTGTTTACGCTCTCCGTATACTCCGCCCGTTTCTTTGAGATAATCCCGCCTGCCTCGGCGAGCTTCTTGTCCCATATGTCGAGCATGTTCTCTCCGCTCTTTCCCATGCTGTCGAGTGTAAGGAGCAGCTTATTTCTCTGCATAAGAGCCCGGGTATAGGTCTGCTGCGCGCGCAGGTATGAGGAGTCAAGCTGACTTATCGCATAGTCGAGAAAACGCCGCCTGTCCGCAGGTCCGCTCTTTACAAGCGAGAGATGTTCGGGACAGAAGATGACCGAACGGAAAACCCCGACAAATTCACTCATCCTCGTGACGGTAACGCCGTTTCTCTTGGTTTTCTTACGTCCGCCCTTTTCGTACCCTATCTCTGCTCTCTGGTCGCGGTTTTGTGCGTAAAAATCGAGTGAAAGATAGGCATTCTTCTGACCTTCTCTTATATATTCCCTCTCTCTTGTTGTGCGGAATGAGCGTGCGAGGGAGAAGAGATAAATTCCCTCCATGGCGTTTGTCTTGCCCTGTGCATTATCGCCGAGCAGAATATTTATACCCGGCTCAAATTCCGCGCACGCACTGTCTATATTGCGAAAGTCCTTTAATACCAGTTTTTTTGCGTACATCACATACCGAGCTTGACCGGCAGAACCATGTACAGAAATTTATCTCTGCCGTCGTCGCTCTGTCCCTCTAACTGCATACTCATTCCCGCCGTTTCAAGCGTTGCCTTTACCGAGTCGCACGGGCAGGCACGCAGCGCGTCCATGAGATAACGGCAGTTGAATGCGAGTACAAGATCGTCTCCCTCTTTCTCAACGGGAATATTATCCTGTACGCTGCCGTTCATATTATCGGCGCGTACATAGAGCATGTTACCCTCAAAATTGCATTTAATGTGCGTTTTTCCCTGTCCTACGGTGCGCTCCTCGGTTATGAGTGCCGCCCTCTCGCATGCTCCCAAAAAGGCATCGCGTGAGAGATAAACGTTTATCGAGCTTTTTTTACGTATAAATCTGTTGTAGTCGATATACGCGCTGTCAATCGTGCGCGAGAATAGTACCGTGTCGTCAACAAAGAAGAAGCAGTTACGCAGAGAAGTACCGACCGTAACCTCTCCGCTGTCCGAGAGCAGCCTCTGCGCCTCGGTAAGCGTCTTTCCCGGTACGATGAACTCCATTTCTGTCATGCCCGTGTCGCTGTAGATATCTCCCGTCTCAACCTCGCACTCACGGAATGCAAGCTTGTTCCCGTCGCATGAGCAAAGTTTGATTTTATTTTTCGATACCTCAAAGTACGCTCCGTTGAGCGCTATTCTCTGGTCATTTACCGCAACGGCGAATGACACCTCGTCGATAAGCTCTTTCAGCTTTCCCTGGTTTACCGTAAAGGTATTCTGACCGCGCAGGACGGGCATCTTCGGAAATTCTTCGCCCGGCAGAGCCTTGAGCTTAAACTCAGCCGTCCCCGAATAAATGCGCGCCGTGTATTTCTCGTCTATCTCAAGGGTGACGTTAGGTCCGGGCATAGTCCTTACTATTCTCTGCAGCCTGTTAGCATTTATAACAAAGCTGCCCTCCTCCTCGATAACGCACGGCAGATATTTTCTCATACCTCTCTCCATGTCGTAGGTATGCAGCACACAGCGGGTCGGGTCGCTCTCATCCTTCTGAAAATAAATTCCGCCGAGAGCCGGAAGAGATGCCCGCTCATTTACCGCACACAGCATGGGGGTAATGGTTTCTATCAGCTTGTCTTTGTCGAATGTAATTTTTATCATTTTGTTCTCCCGCAAAAAAAGTTTTGCACACAGGCGCGTATGCGCTCTTAAAAAGAATAGAATAGTTATTAAATCAGCAGCAGTATAAGTAGAGGCTGTCGGTTTTGTCGGAAAGGTTATTTTTTCCTTTTGAGTAAAGGAAAAATAAGGACAGATAAAGTAAAACAAAGCTGTCGGTTGACTGATGAAAGTTTTGTGCATGTCTCTGTCGGAAATTACCGACAAAAATACAAACGGCTTCTTTTACACTTTTTAACTTAAAATTCGGTGTATAAGTGATTGTTTTACCACAAAACGGGTTTTGAACAAACAGACATATGTCGGTTCTGTCGGAAAGGCACGCAAAGCCTTTTATTCTTTGATTTCCTTTATCAGCTCTTCTATCTCAATATCAAGAAAGGCTTTGATTTTCAACTCCTTTTCAACATTCTCAATGCTCGCCATGACTGTCGTGTGATTTCGACCGAATTCCGCACCTATCGCCTCAAGCGACATATCGGTTAAACGCCTGATTATGTACATGGCGATGTTTCGCGCCCGCACCACCTCCTGCAGACGCTTCTTCGAGCGTATGTCCGCCTCGGAAATGCCGTATTTCTGCGATACGCGGGATATTATGCGTGCGACTACAACGTCGACCGGCTCCGTGCTTGAGATTATGTCGGAGATGCACTTTGTCGCAAGCTCGACCGTGATAGGCGTGCCCTCGAGCATACTCTTCGCCGCAATCTTTTTTATCGCACCCTCCATCTGGCGTATGTTGTTTTTTAGGTGGTCGGCGAGAAATGCAAATACCTCGGGCGGAAAGCTAACCTTATATTGCTTTGCTTTCTCCTGCATTATTGCTATGCGCAATTCGTAGTCCGGGGCTTGAATATCGGCGATAAGTCCCCACTCAAAACGGGTATGTATACGGTCCTCGAGCGGATTTATGTCGCGCGCCGGGCGGTCGCTTGTCAGCACTATGAGTTTTTTATCTTCATAGAGAGTGTTGAAGGTGTGAAAAAATTCCTCCTGCGTCGCTTCCTTTCCCGCAATGAACTGTATGTCGTCTATGAGCAGCATGTCCGCACGGCGGTACTTCTCACGAAACTGCGGCATTGTCGAATTTCGCAGGCTCGCTATAAGCTCGTTCGTGAAGTCCTCACTCTTGACGTAGACTATGTTTGTCATGGGGCGCAGGCGCAGGGTTTCATTTATAATTGCGTAGAGCAAATGCGTCTTTCCGAGCCCCGAGTCGCCGTATACGAAGAGAGGATTATATCCCGAGTCCACTCCGTCGCGGGCGACAGCCTTACACGCCGCCTGAGCAAATTTGTTAGACGAGCCGACAATGAAGTTTTCAAAGGTGTAATGCGGGTCGAAAAAGTTGTCGTATCTCCTGCTGTTCGGATCGATAAAGTCGGGAGCGCCGCCGTTATCGTACTTTCCGTCCGTTTGATATATGGGCAGACCCTCGCGGAAAGCCGAAAGGTCGATAGGCTTCTTTTCATCCGAGAGAATAAAGACCTCTAACTTTTCTCCCGTTATTATCATAAAGTATTCCTCAAGCTTGACCCTGTATTTTGCCGCGACGGAGCGCGCTATGTATTCGGACGGAGCGCGGACTACCGCTGCTTTTTCGTTTATATATATAAGCTCCGTCGAGTCAAAATGCATATCAAATACCGCGCGCGGCATATCCTCGCGCAGCATACCGAGCATCCTGTCCCAGATGTAGGCTAAATCTTTAGTTCTCATGCTCTTTCTCCGTAGACCTTGTTTTTTCCGCCGTGCGGCAGATTTCTTCTATTATAATATAATACTGTACCATATTATATCATATACAAGGGTTTTTTACAAGGTTTTTGAGCAAAAGAACGCACATTCCGGTGCGTAACTTTTTTCTCTTTGACGCATACTGTCGTTTTTTATAAAAAAATCCCGCAAACCCTTGACAAAAGGGGCGAAGTCATAGTATAATTACAAGGCCGCAATTTTGAAAATTGTTTATGCAATGAAAGAGAGGTGCATACGAATGGTAAGAACCTATCAGCCCAAAAAGCGTCAGAGACAGAAGGAGCACGGCTTCCGCAAGAGAATGAGTACCGCTAACGGCAGAAAAGTATTACACAGACGCCGCGCAAAGGGCAGAGCAAAGCTCAGCTACTGATAAATATTTTTTAAGCAAAACCACCGGGCAGCGTTAAGTACACTCGGTGTTTTTTGTTACGAGGCAAAAAATGAAAGAACCGGCTATTTGCGAAAATCATCTGTACGGCAAGGCATACAGCCACGGGCGCAAGAGTGTGCAGCGGCATCTGATAGTGTATGTCCTGCGCGATAAGGCGGCAAAGAGGGTCGCACGTTCGCGCAGAGACGGGGAAAAGGTAAACCGTCTTGGTCTTACGGTGCGTAAAAATGTCGGCGGTGCTATTGAGCGTAACAGGGTGAAGAGAATACTGCGCGCGGGCTATCGCTCGTGCGTGGCGGAAAATCCGCCGAAAAAAGGATTTCTCATAGTAATTGTGGCGCGCCCGTCTGCGCTCGGCGTTAAGAGCACCGTTATATCACGTGAAATGAAGGAAGCTTTACTCGAGCTTGAGCTGATATGATATCCGCACTTTTAAAGGGGCTTATACGATTATACCGGAGATTTATTTCTCCCGCCTTAGGCCCTCACTGCAGATATACTCCCACCTGCTCGCAATATGCTCTCGATGCTATAGGCGAGTGGGGAGTTATCATCGGCTGTACCCTTGCCGTCTCACGGATAATCAGGTGCAATCCCTTCTGTCGCGGGGGAGAAGATCCCGTCCCGCGCAGGCTACACCCCGAAAAGAGGTAAAAAAAGAATATGTTGGATACTATTTACCGTATACTTGCCATGCCCTTAACGTGGTTCTACGACTTCACGGGAAGTTATGTCGTGGCAATGATACTGTATGCGGTGCTTATCAAAATCGTACTGTTTCCCTTCGGCATAAAACAGCAGAAGAATATGGTGCGTCAGGCGTCCATCCGTCCGAAGGAGCAGGCGATACGTGACCGCTATAAGGGCAGAGACGACAGAAAGACCCGGATGAAAATGCAGGAGGAGCTGCAGAAGCTCTATCAGGAGGAGGGGTACAACCCCATGTCCGGATGCGGGCCTATGCTCATTCAGCTGCCGAGAATCTGGATACTCTACCGCATAATTTACAAGCCTATAAGCTACATCCTCGGTGCGAGCGGCACGCTTATCGCCTCGATGGTGGAAAAGGCAAATTCGCTCGTCGACGGCGCGAAATTCTCCGCATCGAGCGAGATACAGTGGATCAATGTCATAAACGACCACTTTGACGAATTCAAGTCGGTCGTAGGCGAGCAGGGCGGCAGACTCGGCGCTGTTTTCGCGGACAAGGCAGCCTTTGACGGATTTTTCGACGGATTTAATGTCTGCGGAGTAAATCTTATAAACGCACCGAGCAAGGCGCTCAATGCCGACTTCTGGAGCGAGAGCGGAGCGCTCGCGGCGATAATCCTTATCGCCATCCCCGTGCTCACCTTTGCTTCTCAGTTCTTATCCATGAAGATCGTGCGCAAGATGACCTATCAGCCCGTTCAGGATGCACAAACCGCGGCGTCCATGAAGATTATGGACTTTGTATTCCCCGCCATGACCCTTTACATGGCATTCGTGCTGCCGGGTATGCTCGGTATCTACTGGATAGTCAACTCGCTTTTATCCATAGTTCAGCAGGTCGCACTCAAAGAGATGTTCCCCATGCCCGTATTTACGGAGGAGGATTATAAGGCGGCGGCAAGAGCTATGAACGGCAAAGCGCCCAAGGCGAAAAAGCCCGCAGCAAAGAAGAACAATCCGAATTCTCTGCATCACATTGATGACGATGACGACGATACGGTTGAGAGCTCGGCAAAAGAAAAAGAAGAGACCGCGGAGAAGAAGAGCGCGGGCAAGAGAAATCCCTTGATAGAGCCCGCTCCGGAAAAGGACGCGGAGGAAAAATCGGAAAAACCGGAAAGTGATAGCAATGAGTAAAGAAATTATCAGCACCGGAAAAACGGTGGAGGCTGCACTCGCCCAGGCGGCAAGACAGCTCGGAAAACCCGCGGAGGAGCTTGAATACGAGCTTATAGCCGCACCGAAGAGAGGTTTTCTCGGTATAGGTGAGGTTCCCGCGAAGATACGTGTAATAATCCCCGAGGAGAAGAAAAAGAGCGGGGCGGAGACGGCGCTTGACTTCATAGAGAACCTGCTCAATAATATGGGTGTCGAGGCAGACATACAGTTAATCGATCAGAAGAACGGGGACAAGCTTATAAAAATCTACGGCGAACGCGCAAGTGTCTTAATAGGACATCACGGCGATACGCTCGACAGCCTGCAGTATCTTGTAAACCTTGCCGCAAATAAAAAGGACGGCGACGGTGACGAGAGCGAATACACGCGCATAACGGTCGACATAGAGGACTACAGAGCGCGCAGAGAAGCGACGCTGAGAGCGCTTGCACGCCGCATGGCGTCAAAGGTACGCAAGTACGGCAGACAGTGTGCTCTTGAGCCGATGAGTGCCGCGGAGAGACGTATAATCCACTCCGAGATACAGTCGATAGAGGGCGTAACCACGAAGTCCGTCGGACAGGAGGGCAACCGCAGAGTTGTCATACTGCCGGAGAGGGACGACGCGCAGCCCGAGACGCAGACGGAAAACTCCGAAGAATAAAAAAACCGCAGCCTCACGCATAGCGTGAGGCTGTTTGACTTTTGGAAATACGGTCGGCAGCTTTTCGCAAGCTTTCCGCAAGCTTTTCGCAAGCTTTTCGAGAAAAGCTTGGCAAAAGCTTTTGTATAAGGATAAGAATATAATCGCCAGACCGTATAGTAACGTGAAACATATCAACATATTTGACTTACAAACGCATACTGCGATTAAAAATTTTTCGTATATTTCAGAGTTTCGCCTCCCCCGAGGCTCCCTTGTGTAAAGGGAGCCGGCAGCCGTTAGGCTGACTGAGGGATTGTCCCCTGAGGGATTAGCACTCGGTATAGGTTATATGATGTCGGTTGAAATTCGTTTACACCCGCGTTCCGTTCGGTGGGGGTTATGCGATATCGGTCGTGCTTTTCAGTCGTGTGCCGTTAGGTATCATGGCTGTTTTTTCTTTTATATAAGGTTTTTCTGCGAAACAATCCCTCCGTCACGGCTTCGCCGTGCCACCTCCCTTTACACAAGGGAGGCGCGGGACAGCGAAAACTAAACGCAAGCGATAGAAATTTTCAGCAGTTGTAAGCGTCAGGATAATCAGAAAGTTTTTTACAATCTACGATACGGTGCGTTTGTATGCCGAAAGGTTTTGACTATGCTACGCGGTCGAGACATATATATTTTTGTTCTTATACAAAAGCTTTTGCCAAGCTTTTCTCGAAAAGCTTGCGTTTCTTACACAGCGGTCTGTTCCGGCTGCTTTGCCTTTTCTTTCTCTTCCTCCTCGAGGATGCGGTATGCAACCTTGCCGACAAGTGTTTTCGGGAAGTCCTCACGGAATTCCAAGTCATAGGGCATGGCGTATTTCGCTATATTTTTACGGCAATATGCCATGAGTATCGCTTTGCTCTCTATTCTGTCCGCTCCGGGTATGAGCTTTACGAATGCCTTGACCTTTTGCATTTTGTACGGGTCGGGTACACCTATTACACATGACATCTGAACGAGCGGATGCGCGTCGAGGATATTCTCTATCTGACCCGGGTAAATATTATAGCCCGAGCTGATTATCATGCGCTTTGCCCTGCCGCGGAAGTATATAAAGCCCTCCGCGTCCATCGTGCCGAGGTCGCCCGTGTATACCCATTTAAGCCCGTCCGCGTGCACACGCAGCGTGTCCGCCGTCTCCTGCGGATGATTCATGTATTCCTTCATTACGGTAGGACCTGCGAGCAGAATCTCGCCCTCTTCTCCGTAAGGCAATTCCCTGTCCGTGCCCGGCTCGACTATCTTTATATACGTGTCGGGGAAAGGCACTCCGATACTTCCCGGCTTCGACATGTGAGGAGGCGTGAGGCAGCAGGCGGTGACCGTTTCGGTCGTTCCGTAGCCCTCCCGCACCTGTATGTTGCTCTTGCGGTCGATAAGAAATCTGTCGAATTTCTTCTTAAGCTCGGGTGAGAGCGAGTCGCCGCCCGAGAATACGCCCTTGAGGCAGGAGAGGTCCGCCTTTTCCATATTCGGCAGACGAAGGAGCGCCTCATACAGAGTCGGTACGCCCGCAATGAAGTTGCAGCGATTTTTTACTATCAGCTTCGAGTAGCTCTTCGCCGTGAAACGCGGCACGAGTATACATCTGCCGCCCGCAGAGAGCATCGTATGTATGCATACACCGAGCCCGAATCCGTGGAAGAGCGGCATTGCGGCAAGCATTTTGTCACCCGGTCGGAACATGGGGTTCGCGGCAATGACCTGCTGCCCGAGAGCGTTGAAATTCTTATTGGTCAGGACAATGCCCTTTGTCGTGCCCGTCGTTCCGCCGGAATAGAGTATGACGGCGGGGTCGTCCGCGCCCTTCTGTACCTTGTAATTATAGAAGCAATGTCTGCCGAGGCGCATGAAGTCGTGCCAGCGGATTATCGGTGCGTCCTCGGGGATTCGCTGTATCTTGCGCCCGTCGGTCAGCATGTAGCCCGCCTTTATCGTGGTGGAAAGCTCATCCTTTATGCTCGCGATGATTATATTGACAAGCGAGGTGTTTTGTCGTATTTTTTCAAATTTGCCGTAAAACTGGTCGAGTGTTATAGCAGTTACGCTGCGCGATTCGTTGAGATAAAATTCTATCTCCTTTTCGGCGGACAGCGGATGTATCATATTTGCAATTCCGCCGACGAGGTTTATCGCGTAGAACATGTAGATTGCCTGCGGGCAGTTGGGCATGGCGACGGTAACGCGGTCGCCCGAACGCACTCCGATGGTCTTGAGTGCCTTTGCGCACGACTCGATATTCTGCACAAGCCTGCGGTAGCTTGTCGACTTTCCCATGAAATCAAAGGCTATGGAATTCGGGTATCGGTCGGCGGATTTTGCAATCGCATCAAACATTGAACCTTCAAAATACTCAAGATGCATGGGTACGCCGTCCGCGTGACTCTCCCATGGTGTTTTTGCCGTTATCTCCATCAGAAATCAACCTCCTCACCGAGCGGTCTGTCGAGCAGCTCCGGCTCTTCAAAAAGCTTGCGCATAAGCGCGAGTGTACGTGAAAAATAATATCCGTCGGCTATTCTCTCGTCTACCGTCAGTCCGAGGTCAATGCTGTCGCGCATACTTATCTGTCCGTTTTCATCGTAGAACGGGCGTTTTTTTCTCTCGCCTATGATGCAGAAGAAAGACGTAGTGCCCCAGTTCGTCAGGTGATGGTAGCCCGCATGCAGCTTTATTGAGCCTAAGTTGCTGAGCAGCACGGAGCTGTAGTACGGGTCGGAGGCAACCATTGCCGCCGGAACCTTTCCGTGTCTGTCGAGCCACATGAGCACATGAAGAATTGCCTTTGAAATAGGGCGGGGCAGCTTTAAGAGGATGTCCATTGTATTGTCCGTGCTGTCCTTTTTGCCCGAGCGCGCGCCCGTTATTTGCTCGCGTATGCGTTCGTGCAGCGTGTCTATGGTGTCCTCGGGGCGGGCACGCAGCCACGCAAGCCCCTCTTCGCTTTTGTCCTCAAATTTCTTCTTGACTATAAAAGCGGCGCTCACGTCGTTGCGCGCGTACAGATTGTTATTTGCGATGAAATAATTCATACGCGGACGCAGCGTAATTGATTTCAGCATGACGGTAACAATGACCTGAAAAATATTGTATTTGTAATCGGGATTGCCTGCGTTCTTTGCGTCAAGGTACCGCGAGACCTTCTCAAGGTCAATGCGTTCGGATATGAACGCCTCGTTGTCGCATCTGTTCGGGTAAATTACGGATGTCACAAAGTGAATTGCGTCAATATCGCGCAAAAGCCTTGCATCCCGGCGGTCGCCTCGTCTTTTTTTCATAGCATCTGTCTCCTTAATCATTCCCTTATAATATATCATATTTTGACATATCATGCAATAGAGGTATTTAAAAAAAAGACAGCCGCCCCCAGAGAAGCGGCAATAATTGTTTGTAAACAAATTGATGAGAAACCCTCTGCGCGGGGGTCTCTCATCTTATGCACCTGCGTCGTAAAATCCGGCAGCTTTTTTGAAAAACAAGCTGCGCAAAAAACTTCAACAACAGGGGTAAGCAAGAGCGCTTATCAGGCAAAAACTTAAAAAAGGTTAATCAGGCGCGCTTCTCACGCCATGACGGGCAGGTGGAAGAGCGCCTCGCGCAGACGCGCGTAGGTCGGCAGCAGCATGGAGTGGTCAAGCGGATTTTTGCCCCTGCCGCACTCAAAAGTATAGCCCGGACGCCCGAACTCCGTGATGAACCAATCCTTCAGCCCGCCGTATGCCGCACCGCCCTCGGGATGCGTAAGCTTATAGCCGCACATGCGCGCAAGAGTTGCGCCGATAGCCCTGCCCATCGGGGGGCAATATCCGTTGCAGTCACAGTAAATCTCTTCGCCTTGCGTGTGAAATGCCGCGAGCAGCCGTATGTCCGCCGCCCTTATAAACGAGCATACCGCGCCCGTCTCCGGCTCGCTCTCCGGCGCTTCGCCGCTGTATTTCGACGCGCCCGCGACAATCGATGCGGCAAGCTCAAGCTTTTTATACTCCGCAAAGCCCGCAGCAAAATTGTGATTTAAGTCAACGCCGCGCGCGTTTGCCTGCCAATGCGAAAAGTCCCCGTCGGGGCACATGCCGACAAGCCGCGTGTCGAGCGGACGCGCACTGTCCGGACCGTGCAGCACAAGCTCCGTGCCGTCCGGATTTAGCATCGGAATTATGTATAAGGTCCGCGTTTCGAGCAGATACGGCATACAGAGCGTGTACATTCTCCCTCCGGTCGCCGCAGCCTCGCAATAGTCGGCGGCAAAGCGCAGCAAAAGCGAGCAGGTAAGGTGCTCGGACGCGTGCACGCCTCCGACGAGCAGCAGCCTTTTGCTCCCGTTTCCTATCTTCAGTACGGGTATGTCCCGCGCGAGAAGACTCTTTCCGCAGGAAAAAACCGAACAAAATCCGTATGCTTCTTCAAGTGTGCGCAGGCTCGTACACAGCGCGGGGAAGTCGCACGGCATGCTTAAATCAAGTATCATCAAATCACCGTTCAATAATATGACGTGCGTCCGCCGATTATTCATTTGATTTTTTTCGCTATATGTGATACAATATCAGCATGAAAAAGATTTTGCGCACCATGGCGGGTGTTTGTGCCGTCACGGTTCTTCTAAATACGGTGTGCAGCGCTCTGCTGCAGATTGCCTCCGCGAGGCTCTATTACGGCGCGGGAATATTCGGAAAGGGACTTGTCATAACGCTTACGGCTCTCTTTGAGGCGGGCGCGGTCGCCTGCCTTTTTGTTTCCGTCGGATGTGTTGTGCGCGCCGCGCGCATACGTGTCTGCGCGGCTCTCGCTCCCGCCGGAATATATCTGCTCGCCGCCGCGTGCAGCAGCGCGCTCTCCGTACTCACGGCTTACGTCCTCTCCGAGGCGAGGTTGGGAGAATATACCTCCGCGATGTTTGAGCAGGCCTTTGACGGCATTGTGAAAAGCTCTCTTCTTTCCATGCTGATATGTGCCTTTGTTACGGTATGCGCCTTTATTATCGCATCTGTATTCCGCCGCAGCCCCGCGCGCCATGCCGCGGTATTCTTCACCGTGCTCTATTCGCTCTACCTGCTCCTGACAGATATTATCTCGACTCTCTCGGATATAGCGGACTACGGCTTGCCCGGGAGCACCGCGGATTATGCGTCGCTTATCTGGGTCTTTGTAAGCAGCGCACTGTATATCGTCTGCGGATATTTCTGTCTCTCGCGCACTCTGCGTGGGACGGAGGGCACGCGGCGCGGATAAAACCTAAAATACACGCACGGGTCTGTGCGCAGGCTTTTTGCGCGCCGCGATACCCGTATTCCTTTCATATATGCTCATAAGCGTTTTCGCATATTTCTCACTCTATGCGAGCGCGGATTTTTACCCTGTCAGCCTGATATACGGCGTGCTGTGGGCATTGCTCTTTACCCTGACCGCAGTTGCCCTGCCGCGCATACCGTCGCAGGTGCTCTTTATTGCCTCGTGCACACTCTTTTCCGTTTACGGCATGGCTGAGCATATTTATTACCGCTATTTCAAAAACGTCCGAGGACGGCTGCACGGAGGAGACTATTATGTACATGACCGAATATACATACCGCAGGATAAAGATAAACGACCTTATCTTATCCTCCGACTATTACGGGAGGAAATGATGAATAACAGCTTCTTTGCCCTTGCCTTCAGGCAGAAATACATACGCAGATGGGGGCTTATGCGCAGTGTGCGCGACGAGACGCTTTCCGAGCATGCAAACGACGTGGCGGTGCTCGCGCACGCTCTCGCCGTGATAGGAAACACATTTTACGGGAAAAATTACGACACGGGAAGAGTCGCCGTGTGTGCGCTTTTTCACGACCTGCCGGAGGTATACACGGGCGATATGCCGACTCCGGTAAAGTATTTTAACGACGAGACAAAGGAAAGCTACCGCCGTGTTGAGGAGCAGGCGGTCGACAGACTGCTGTCAAAGCTGCCGAAGGAGCTGCGTGCGGAATATGACGGCGTGCTGCGCTGTGAAGAGAACGAGCCCGAGCTGCGGCGGCTTATTAAATGCGCCGACAAGCTGTCAGCGCTGATAAAATGCATAGAAGAGCAGCGCTCGGGCAATCGCGAATTTGACCGTGCCCGCGCCGCGACCGAGCGTGCGCTTGCGGCGCTCACCTGCCCCGAGCTTGACTATTTTATGAAGAATATCCTGCCTTACTTCGACCTCACTCTCGACGAAATGCAGTGAAAGGCTGCCGAATTTTGCGCCTGCGGCACAAAAGAAGAGAATTCCTCAGCGTGATATGCACCCCTAAAGTCAGACACTTTAGGAGGTGCATATTTTATTTCAAAAAGCAGAAAACTACTCGCCGAAAAATAAAATTCGGCAGTTTTTTTAAAAACTGCCGAAATGAGCGGGCTATACCGAGCGCTTGCCCTCGAGCCGCCGCATTGTCCTTATGAGCGGGACGGCAAGTATGCAAGATACGGTATTTCCTACGCAGTGAGCGATGTCAAACGGAATGCCCGCGGCTATCCACATAAGCGTCTTGTGCATGTCAAAGCCCATGACAAGCGAGTTGTACGGCGCCCAGAGCGTTCCGTAAACAAGCCCGTGCAGTCCTCCGACGGCACAGTAAATGAAAGGCTCTGCCTTCGGCGGCAGCTCGCGCGGCAGCAGCATGACCGCTCCCCACATGAATAGCCACATGTACAGGTTCGGCGGCCAGCTGAGCAGGCTGAAGCCCTCGTACACGCCCTCTAAGATAACGTAAATGTATATCGGTATGAGGGCGCGGCTGCGGTAGACGCGCGTCGTCGAGACGATAAAGAGCGCTAACAGGTGTATATTCGGCAGCGATTTCATCGCAAATGTCGTAGCGTACATCACTGCGCCTATCATCGAGAGGACGAGCAGCTGCCGCAGAGGTAGCTTTTTCACTGCCCTTTTTCAGCCTTGAGGGCGTATGTTACGTCTTTTTCAATCTTTGTCGCGTCGACACCGGTCGTGGCGTATTCGCCGTCAATGTAGAACGACCAATAGCTGCCGTCCTCATCGTAGTCGTGTTTCTCGCCGAGAACGGTCTTTACGTAAAGTCCGTATGAGCTCTCCTCGCCCGCGATATCTCCCGCGTCAAGCATGACCTCGCCTACGGTCTGACCGTCGGTGTATGCATACTCGCGGGTTTCGGTCGTACCGTCGCCCTTTGTAATTTCACACTTGAATTTCAGCTCGGACTGTGTATCCGACGAGCTGTCGGACGACGGTGCACTGCTGCTGTCCGACGGAGCGGGGGCGTCCTGCTGTGTTTTGCCGCATGATGTGACTGTCAGTGCGATAGCCGTAATTACCGCGATAACAAGAACAAGCGACAGGATTTTTGTAAAAATGTTTTTCATGTTCTTTCTCCTTGTAATTTCTTATATATCAATTGTCCGCGCCTTTATGAGGCTCTCGCTCGGACGCGGTTCGGGAGTAAGTCTTCCGACTTGCGTCGGCTGCAGCGCCTTCTCGGGATAACCCAATGGCTTTGACCTTTTACGGCGAGGTCCTGCTGCAGCGTTTTTGACGCTTACGGCGGCGTGCCCGTCGGTGATTTTCACACCGTTCCTTTGCTCCCTGCAAACGATATCAGATAACTTTTTTCTTCCACCTGCCCGATAGGTAGAAAGCAAGGCTTACCGCCGTGCCTATCACCCATCCGGCGGGCCAGCTCCACCATATGTACAGCCCCGACGGCGTATGCCACAGCGCGTCGAAGAGATATGTGAAAACGACTCTCAGCAGCAGGTCGGCGAATGTCGCAACGGTAAAAGCCGTGACATCTCCGCACCCGCGCAGCGCTCCGTCAGAGATTATCTTGACTGAGACGACAAGGTAAAAGGGCGAAACTATGCGTAAGAACGCGCTGCCCGCGGCAACCGCAAGCTCACCCGTCCCGTTCTCGAGGAATAAGCCGATGGCATATGGGGCGAAAATCAGATTGAATATTGCTACGGGTATGCCTATTATCATGGCAAGCCCGATACATGCCTTTACTCCGTCCTTTACCCTCTCGGGCTTGCCCGCACCGATGCTCTGCGAGGCAAAGGCGGATATAGCCGTGGCAAGAGCGGAGAAGCAGGTTATCGTAAACGTATTTATCTTTATCGCCGCCGCGTAGCCCGCGATGACGCCCGAACCGTGCGCGTTTATAACCGACTGTATCATCAGGTTTCCGACGGAGACGAAGGAGTTCTGCAGTATGCTCGGCACGGCGATTATCATTATGCTGCGCGCGATGGAGCGGGAGAAGAGCGGAGCACCGTCCTCGGTCGCCGTCCGTATGCGCACACGCAGGGCGATAAGAGCGCCGACGCAGGCAATTCCCTGAGTGACGAACGTCGCCCACGCGACGGCGGCAACGCCCGCCGTTTTCGGGAATATAAGCACAAAGAGCATGTCAAGGGCTATATTTCCGACGCTTGATAATATAAGAAAAATAAAGGGAGTGCGCGAGTCTCCGAGCGCTGTAAATACCCCCGTCGTTATATTATAGAGAAAAACAAAGGGCATTCCGAGTGTGTAGATGCGCAGATATGTCGCGCCATGCGCCATGATATTCTGCGGAGTGTCGAGTGCCTCGAGCATTCCCCCCGCGAAAAGCGTGCCGATAAGCGTGAGCGCAAGGCAGACAGCTCCCGAGATTATGTACGAGGTCGAGACCGCAGTGGCGAGATCCCTCTTTTTCCCTGCGCCGAAGAGCCGTGAGATTATTACGCTCGCGCCCCCGTTCAGCCCGAAAGCGAACGCCATAAATATGGCTGTGATCGGATAGGATGCGCCGATTGCGGCGAGGGCATCCTCACCGCACGCCCTGCCCGCTATTACGCTGTCTGCGATATTGTATAGCTGCTGAAAAACAACGCTGCCGAAGAGAGGCAGCGTGTACATCAGCAGTACCTTGCCCGCCTTTCCGCGGCTGAGATCCGTTATCATTATTTCCTCCGATAATACCCGTTGATAATACCCGTTTTCGGGCATAGACGCGCCGCGTCGGCATTTTTCGTGTCGGCGCGGCAGAGGCGTCAATTTATTTCATTTCTGCACTTCTCGACCCAATTGCGCGAGTCGGAGTAATCTCCGAGCGCCTCAAAGAGCGTCAGCGCTTCTTCTTTTCTCCCGTCGTAATATGCATACACGGCATTCTCATAGCGCGAGCGGTTGTATTCGTTTCTCGCCGCATCTGCCTTTTCGCGTGCGTCGGAGTAGTCGCCGAGCGCGTCAAGCATCTCTATCGCCGTACCGTATTCACCGCGTTTTATGCAGTCGAGGGCGGAATTGTATTTATACTCTTTTGCGAGGTCCGCGGCGTCGAGAATTTCCGTGCAGCCCTCAAAGCATTTTGCGGCACCGGCATTATCTCCCGCCGCAGCCTTTATTTTTCCCGAGCAATAGAGGGCGTATGACTGCGAATCAAGGTAGTCGCCCGCCGCTGTAAAGCCCTCGAGCGCCTTATCGAAATTGCCCCACGACATCTCGGCGCGTGCGTCCTTATATAACTGAGAGGCGTTTACCGTGGGACTTGTCGGCTCGGAGGTGCCGCCCTCAAGGCGGGCTAAGCGCTCCGCGCTGTCGCGGAAGGAGCCGAGCGAACGGTAAAGCTCCGCTGCGTTTTGCTTTTGCCCCGCGTTTTCCGCTGCGAGTGCCTTTGCGTAAGTGCTTTCGTTTTTCGCTCTCTTTGCCTTTTCGCGCGCGTCGGAGTAGTCGCCGAGTGCTTCGTATGCCTTTGCCGCGCCGTCGTAGTCCCCCGCGTCAAAGAGTTGACCCGCGCGTGCGTATTCCTCGGATTTATCGACATTTGCGGCAAGAGCCTTTACTCTGTCGGCACTGTCAAGGAAGTCGCCGAGACGTGAGAAAGCGTCCGCTGCCGTCTGATAATCACCGTCTCGCTCGCTCTCGGCTGCTTTTATATATGCGAGGTAATTCTCGCTCTGTTTATATGAACTGAGTCGGGAAAAGATGTCATAAGAGGCTATATAATTGCCCTTGTCGAATTCAGAAAGGGCTTTTTTATAAGAGAAAGCGGGGCGGACGGCGACAAAATAAACCGTTAGCGCGATGATGAGCACGACCGAGACAAGGGCGGCGGGAAGAGCGCGGCGCAGTATACGCGCGCGGCGTATGGCACGCATCTTCTCGGGAGAAATCCTGCGGTGACCGCGGCTCTCAAAGCTCGAGAGGTCCGCGTATTTTCCGCGATTTATATCCTCGACTTTTCCCGAGTATGCTCTCTCGTCGTTTGCCATTTTGCGCTTCATGCCGTCGTCGAGCATATCTTCGTAATGCTCCTCAAAGGCATCGTTTGTGCTGCGGCGATCTTTTCCGTTCATCCGGCACTTCCTCCCCGATGGTATTCAAATTTATTATATACCATGTGCCTTTTATTATCAATGTTTTATATCGAAAAAAATCCGCGCTCTATAGATTTTTTTTCGGGCATATGGTATAATTTGCAAAAAAGGCGGCTCGGACGCAGGAGGATAAAATGAATTTTAAGCAATTTTATACATGTGAGGAGGATGAAAAACCGCTCGATCGCATGGTAAGCGACGGAGGATTTACGGGTATATTCCGCACGATAGCGTGCGTGGGCGACAGTCTGTCAAGCGGAGAATTTGTTGCCTGCTCGGAAGGCTGTCGGAGTTACCACGATATGTACGACTATTCATGGGGACAGTATCTTGCCCGTATGGCAGGGTGTCGGGTGTACAATTTTTCATGCGGCGGGCTGACCGCTGAGGGATTTATCACGGGATATGCCGACGGGAACGGCGCGTGGGAGAGCGAAAAGGCGGCGCAGGCATATATAATAGCCATCGGCGTCAACGATATTCTAAATCAGGGCAGACCTATAGGCTCGACCGACGATATATGTCCTGCTTGTCCGGAAAAGAACGCCGAAACATTCTGCGGCTGGTACGCGCGCATAATACAGAGATATAAAGAGATATCCCCGGCGGCTAAGTTTTTTCTCGTCACAATACCGCATGAAGAGCTGTCGGAGGAGCGGGAAAAAGCCGCCGACGCGCACGCGCAGGCGATATACGCTCTCGCGGAATATTTCGGCTGCTACGTGATAGATCTGCGCAGATACGGACCTGCGTATACGGGAGAAGCGCGGCGGATATTCTTTCTCGACGACCATATGAGCCCCGCGGGATATCTTTTCACCGCGCGTCTCATGGCATCATATATCGACTATATAATAAGGAAAAACCCCGACGACTTTCTTCAGATCGGCTTTATCGGCACGCCGTGGCATAACGACAGCTTCCCGGGGTGAGAGCTGAAATAAGGAACGGTCGCTTTTCGTGAAAAGCGACGCGAGCTTTTTGTAAAAAGCTCGGCAAAAACTTTTGTATAAGAAAGGGTTTAGCTTAACCCCTTATTAAAAATTTGGGTCAAGCCTTTTTAAAGGCTTGTGGATTTTAAAGGCGAAGCCTTTAATCGCTGCCGGTCGCTTTTCGTGAAAGGCGACGCGAGCTTTTTCGGGAAAGCTCGTGAATTTCGCGCTGCGCGCGAAAGAGGAGAAACCCTTGCGGAGGGTTTCTCCTGTTTTATTTACAAACAAACATTGCCGATTTTCGTAAAAAGCTCGGCAAAAGCTTTTATATATGGGCAAAAATATATAATTACCCGACCGTATAGTATAATGAAAACCATTTCGTTTTCTTATTACAACCGACCGTAGGGCATATCAAAAATTTTTCGATATACTACCGCTCTGTACTGCCGTCTGCCCTCAGGCGGCTCTTTTCAAAAAAATATTTGAGAATAATTCTTATTCTTATTGACAAACGTAAAAAGCCGTGATATAATACGGGTACAAACACAGAGAACGGAGGAGGCATATGGCAGAGGGACAAAAGAATTTTCGCAAGAGAAATGCTATACTTGCCTGCCTGCGCGGCACAAAGGAGCACCCGTCGGCGGATATGGTATATAATGCGGTGAGAGAGGAAAACCCCGATATATCACTTGCCACGGTGTACAGAAATCTCGCGTACTTCGTCGAGAGAGGCGACGCGATATGCGTCGGCAAGGTCGACGGCTCGGAGCGCTTTGATGCAGATACCTCACCTCATGCGCATTTTATATGCAGAGGGTGCGGCAGAGTCATCGACGTCGGACGGATACCGTCCGTGCGGGAGCTTTGCGGAGATTTCCCCGGTCTTGACGGATTTTCAGCCAAGAGCTGCTCCATGACCTTTGAGGGGACGTGCCCCGACTGTGCGAAAAAAGAAAATTAAATTTAATTATACGGAGGAAACAAAAATGAAGTACGTATGTCCTGTTTGCGGTTATGTTTATGAGGGAGACAGCATTCCGGAGGATTTCAAATGTCCTACCTGCGGCGTTCCCGGCTCGAAATTCAAGCCCATGGAGACGGGCAAGCTTGCAGCGGAGCATGAATTCGGCGTATACGCATCGACAGTCAAGAATAACCCCGATATATCGGATGAGGACAAGCAGTTTATCCTCGACCAGCTGAAGGCAAACTTCAACGGCGAGTGCAGCGAGGTCGGAATGTATCTCTGCATGGCGCGCATAGCTCACAGAGAGGGCTATCCCGAGGTCGGACTTTATTGGGAAAGGGCTGCTTACGAGGAGGCGGAGCACGCCGCAAAATTCGCGGAGATGCTCGGAAGCGAGCTTGAGCCGAACATGACCGACTCCACGAAGAAAAATCTCGCATGGCGCGTAGACTGTGAGTACGGCGCGACCAAGGGCAAGGTCGACCTTGCTGTCTGCGCGAAAAAGAACGGCCTTGACGCAATTCACGATACCGTGCACGAGATGGCTCGTGACGAAGCCCGCCACGGCAGAGCGCTCGAGGGACTTCTCAAGAGACTCTTCAAGTAATACCGCAAAAAAGCGGGCATACGGTTATCTCCGTATGCCCGCTTACATTCGTCGAGCAAAATCGTCGATGAATTTTCGGGCAAATTACGGTTAAACTGTAATATGAAAGGGGATACAATGAATAATTCAAAATATAAGGGAACACAGACCGAGAAAAATCTCATGGCGGCTTTCGCGGGCGAGTCGCAGGCGCGAAACAGCTATACATTCTTTGCGAGCAAGGCAAAGAAAGAGGGCTATGAACAGATAGCGGCGCTTTTTATAAAGACCGCAGACAATGAGAAAGAGCACGCCAAAATGTGGCTGAAAGAGCTTGACGGCATAGGCGATACAGCGCAGAATCTTTATGCGGCGGCCGAGGGCGAGAACTACGAGTGGACGGATATGTACGAGGGCTTTGCCCGCACGGCGGAGGAAGAGGGATTTACCGAGCTTGCCGCGAAATTCCGACTTGTCGGGCAGATAGAAAAGCACCACGAGGAGCGCTATCGCGCACTGCTGCACAACGTCGAGACCGCTCAGGTGTTCGAGAAGAGCGAGGTCAAGGTATGGGAATGCCGCAACTGCGGACACATCGTCGTCGGGACTGCCGCGCCTGAGGTGTGCCCCGTCTGCGCTCATCCTCAGAGCTATTTTGAGATAAACGCAAAAAATTATTGATATGAAGAAATAACAAGGCGGAGGTCGGGCGACTTCCGCCTTGTTTTTATGGTAACGGGGCGGCATGCGGTTGACTCACTGTGCCGCTGAGTGTTATAATTGAAAGGAAAATACGGCGCATTCAAGAGGATAAATTTACGGAGGATACGCCGCGCGGAGGTAATGTTTTTTGACTATGCGCACCGCGGCTCGGAGCTGTTTAATCCCGAACCGTGTGAAATGCTCAACGACACTTTTCTCGGGCCGGCGGTCACTGCGCTCGGGCTTGTGATCTGGATAGTCGTCCTGCTTGTAAACGACCCTCGCGGCGTGCTGCGCAAAAAAGGAAAACGATAAGCCTGCAAGCTTTTTGAAAAAAGCGTGGTAAAAACTTAAAAAAGGGGACATCTGAATCTTTTCCATATACAAAAGCGGAGTCTGTGCTTGACTTAAAAGACTCTGTGTGATATAATACCGATAAGGGTCGGCGCTTGACTCCGGCTGCGGTCGCCCGTCGGCGCGGTCATGCCGTCACGGCGGCAGGTGCTCGCCCCATCGGAAAAGCGCAGGTGTAGTTCAGTGGCAGAACATCAGCTTCCCAAGCTGAATATGCGGGTTCGATTCCCGTCACCTGCTCCAATAATAAAACCCGTCGGCAGAGGTCGGCGGGCTTTGCTTTTTGCAACAAATGATACGGGCAGATGAATTTGCAGCATATGTCTCTCCGAACGGAAAATCGTTAATTCTTTTGCCGTCCGCCTCATAAGCCACACAGACCGGAATTTTATCAAGATAGGAAAGAACATCAAGCATTGTAAGAGCAATTTTGTCGGCACCCTGAACCATTACTCCGTAACGGGAGACAACCGCGTCAAAGCCGCCGCCGCGCCTCAAACAAAATTCGCTTTTCCGCGGAGACCGCGTCGCTTATATATTTTGTTGTGTTACGGATAAAGGGCTTCAAAGGATTGCCGTAGGTGTACAGCCGATTCATTACCGATTGCGTCTCTGTTTTCGATTTGCCGTAACCTCCGACAATCATCGGGTTTTTCCGCTCAACAATATCCGCAATATGCTGTCTGATGTCGGTAAGCCTTTTTAAATCACCCAACGGATTGTCTTTTTCCTTCGTCGCCTCAGTTAATTCTTAGGGCAGCTGATAACATACATAACACCTCGTTTTTATTTTTCGGGTACAAACATCATAACAAAGCTGACAGAAAGTAAAACACAGCACAGCCAAATTGCCTTGCATCCAAGTGCCGGCGTCAGAACACTGCCCAGCCCCGCACCGAATCCGAATACCAAAATCACACCGAAATATGTGACGGCTTTCCATAAAATTTCCTTGTCACGCACACGAAAATACGCACACAAAGCTTCGGTTCCGGCTCTCATGTTTCCGATACACATTGTGCTGGCATAAGCATGACCGCGTACCTTATGAAAGGTTTGCACCTGCATAGCGCAGACAAAGGATACCAATGCGTTAGCGAGTGGTTCGACAGCGGGAGGCAGAAATCCGACTGTAAAAAGCAAGATAATTTCAAAAAGAAGAATAATTTGCCGCCAGTGAATTTTTTCATAATTTTTAAGGCGCATATGTATACATTCCGCAACCGCCGTGCCTATAAGAAAAGAAACAACCGGAATGAGATATTTAAAAACCGTAGACCATTCCTGTTGAAAAAGCGCGGTGCTGAGCAATACTATATTTCCCGTTTGCGCATTGGCAAACACTTCGCCGCGGCAAGTATATGTGTATGCGTCCTGAAAGCCTCCGGACAAAATTATAAAAATCGCCGCCCTGAAGCTGTCCGACATTTGCCCGTGAAAAGGTTTAACGGTTTTCATTACGCTTCCTCTTTTCCGGGAAGGTTAAAAGAAAAACAGTATAGGCAAGCATAAAACCGAGCGCGTATAATATCATAGCGGCAATACTGCCTTTTTCAAGACATTTTTCGACAACGCCGAGCGCAAATCCGACAGCAAATGTTCCCGCTGCGAAACGGCTGTTCTTTCTTTCGGTGCACGGTCTTTTAAGAATATTTAAAAGTAGGATAAACATTGCCGAGTCGAGCATTGCAATCATAATAATTTCCAAAACCGATTTCATTTTTTAAGACCTTACTTTCATAATTGTTTTTATACTGATAAGCTTGGTGCAAAGGCACAAAACTTTGATAGCTTCCGTAATCTCCCGCACAGTGGCAAAAGAAGGCGCCAATCTTATATTTCTGTCTTCCGGGTCGTATCCGTGCGGATATGAAGAACCGGCCGGTGTAAATTTCACACCGTATTTTTCGCACATCTTCACAACGGCCTTGGCGCAACCCGGCATCGTATTAAAAGAAAGAAAATATCCGCCGGCAGGAGTTGTCCAATCGGCAATACCTGTGTCTCCGAGTTCCTTTTCGAGCGTTCTGTATACCGCATCAAATTTAGGCTTTAAAATATCCGCGTGTTTTTTCATATGAGCCTTAAGTCCTGCACTGCCCTTAAAAAAGCGCGCGTGCCGCAACTGATTTATTTTATCGGGGCCGATGGAAGCAAAATACATAAACGAGCGAATATCAATTAGGTTGGCGGGACTTGCCGCCACGGCGGAAATTCCCGAACCCGGGAAAGTAACCTTGCTTGTTGAACAGAACTCATAGACAAGATCGGCATTCCCCGCCTTTTCACACTCTTCGATTATATCCGGGATCTCAGCACATTCACCCTCAAAACAGTGTACACAATAGGCGTTATCCCAAAATATCCGAAAATCTTCCGCCGCAGGTTTCAGCCTTGCAAAACGCCGGACAACCGTATCGCTGAAAACAATGCCTGTCGGGTTTTGATACTTAGGCACACACCAAATTCCCTTGACGCCCGGGTCTTTTATCAGTTTTTCTACCATATCCATATCCGGTCCGTTGTCATTCATCTTCACGGGAATCAGTTCAAAGCCGAAATGCTCTGTGATAGCAAAATGACGGTCATATCCCGGGACAGGACACAAGAATTTGCGATTGTTAACCTCCTGCCACGGTATACCGCCGCAAATGCCGTCCGTCATACCGTGGTTTACAAGCTGATACATCAGCGTTAAGCTGCTGTTTCCTCCGACAAGTGTGTGCATTACATGCGTTCCCATCATATGAGCCAGTAAGCGCCTTGCTTCCGGAATTCCGTCAGGTCCTCCGTAATTCCTGCAATCCATACCGTTTTCACTGTCCAAAATACTTCTATGATCTAACACATCAAGCATAGGAAGCGAAAGGGCAAGCTGCTCGGCAGAAGGCTTTCCGCGGGAAAGGTCAAGTGAAAGTCCGTTTCCGGCAATTTCTTCAAGTTTCTTTTCGCATTTCTCTTTTTCCGATACCAATGTATACGTATCGGCTTCGTAAAAATTCATTTTATCACTCCTTGACTTTCGGTGACGAATATATTATAATACACTGTAATGTATGTGTAAAATGTATGTTGGATATATACATAATATCTTTGTGACATACATAAGAGAAGAAGTTTGGAATGTATATAAGCTATGATTATTACCGTATTTTTTATTATGTAGCAAAATACGGAAATGTGTCGCAGGCAGCAAAGCTCCTGTTAAACAATCAGCCGAATATGACGCGAACCATTAAAAAATTAGAAGCCGAACTCGGCTGCCCGCTGTTTTTACGCTCAAAAAAAGGAATGAAACTGACCCCGGAAGGCGAAAGGCTTTATGAGCATATCCGAATTGCCATGGAGCATATAGACGCGGGCGAGGCGGAGCTTACGGAAAGCCGTAACCTGCAAAACGGAACGGTATATATTGCTGCCAGTGAGGTAGCGCTGCGTTGCCTGCTTTTACCCGTGCTTAAAAAATACCGCATTTTGTATCCCGGTATTCACATCCGTATCAGCAACCATTCTACGCCGCAGGCTATCGGCGCTCTCAAGGACGGGTCGGCAGATATTGCTGTCGTTACCACGCCTACCGTACACACCGCCTCACTGGTAGAAACAGTTGTAAGACCCATAACCGAAGTTGCCGTCTGTTCGCCGTATTTTAAAGAGCTTGGGGACAAACAAACATCTCTTTCGGAGCTTATAAATTTTCCGCTGATTTCGCTTGGCAAGGATACAAAATCCTTTGAGTTTTATTCAGCGCTTTTTGCCGCGCACGGTCTTCCGTACAAGCCTGACATTGAGGCATTTACAGCAGATCAAATCCTTCCCATGGTTGCGGCTGATCTGGGTATAGGTTTTGTCCCTGAGGAATTTTTAAGAGAGGGAGACGGCATATGCCGCATAAAACTTGAAGAAAAAATTCCGAAACGGAGTATTGTTATAATAAAAAGAAAAGAACAGCCGCTCAGTGTGGCTGCCAAAGAGTTGGAACGGATGATCCGGGAATGCGGAAATCAGTAATTCCGCACGCATATCGACTGCTGCGATGAAAGCGGAGATATAACCGACAGGCATACAGCCTTATGTTATGCGCTCGTTTTTTTAGCTTGTGACAAGTAATTTGAATGAAAATTTCAAGCAAAGAAAAACGCTCAAAGTCGCATAAACAAAGGCTTTGAGCGATGGTGCGGGTAATAGGACTTGAACCTACATGGAGTTGCCCCCACTAGAACCTGAATCTAGCGCGTCTACCAATTCCGCCATACCCGCGTATAAAAACCGCAGCCGCGAAAAAGGCGGCAAGGGTCATTTACCTTGCTATTCTATCACAAGGCGAGCTTTTTGTCAATAGATTTGCGGCAGCTTTTTATTGATAAATGTGAGTGCGATGCGCCCGGGTGCGGTAAGGATATAAAAAGGTTTTCATCCGGATATACAGTCGGGCAATTATATATTCCTATCAATATACAGAAGCTTTTGCGCAGCTTTTCCCTCGTAAAAGCTGCCGAAGCCTTTAAAATCCACGAGCCTTTAAAAAGGCTCGACCCAAACTTCTGATAATAGGGTAAGCGAGAGCGTTCCTCAAACAAAAAACTTTTGATAACGTGATAAGTTAAAGTGTTCCTTATTCAAAAGTTTTTGCCGAGCTTTTTCGGGAAAGCTCGCGCAGCTTTTCTCCCGAAAAAGCTGCCGTGATAATCAAAGAAAGGAGAACTGCCATGGATATGAATTCGCCCGTGACGGAGATAGCGGGAATAGGTCCGAAGAAGGCGGAGGCGTTCGCCCGTCTCGGTGTTACCGACATACGATCGCTGCTTTATCATCTCCCGCGCGCATATGAGCACAGAGGGAACATCGTTGCGCTCAAGGACGCACGGGACGGCATGACCGCCGGCGTTATTCTGACTGTCGCACGTGAGCCGGTGAGCGTCACGGTGCGCGGGCACAAAACGCTTACAAAGGTCACGGCATTTGACAGCGCGCGCAAAGCCGAGCTGACATTCTTTAATCAGGGATATCTAAAGGACGTGCTGCACACGGGCGCGACATACCGCTTCTGGGGAAAAATCTCCGTAACAGGCGGCAGGATATCCATGACCTGCCCCACCGTCGAGCCGATAAGACCGGGAAAAAAGCTGCCCGAATTCGTTCCCGTCTATCCGCTCAGCGCGCCGCTCAGCACATATCAGGTGCGCGATGCGGTGCAAAAGGCGCTTTCCGCCTGCAAAGTTGACGACTGCGACCTGCTGCCCGGGTATATCAGGGAAAAGATGGGGCTGATGAGCCTTTGCGAGGCTCTGCATGCGGTGCATATGCCGCGCGACTACGCCATGCTCGAGGCGGGGCGAAAATACTTCGCCTTTGAGGAGTTATATCTTTTTGCGTGCGCCGCATCGTACACAAAAGGCTCGGACGCAGACCTGCGCGCGCCACGGCTGAAAAAGCCCGATTTTACGCCGTTTTTCTCAGCGCTTCCCTTTGAATTCACGGGTGCGCAGAAGAGGTGCGCGCGTGATATCGCCGCCGACCTTACGGGCGGGGACAAGCCCATGGCGCGGCTGCTCTCGGGAGACGTCGGCAGCGGTAAGACCGCACTCGCGGCTTTTGCCGCATATATCGCGTGCACAAACGGCAGACAATGCGCCCTGATGGCGCCGACCGAAGTGCTCGCTTCTCAGCATTATAAGGATTTATCCGAGCTTTTTTCC